>DATFPS010000266.1:0-4525 GCA_035264705.1 Nitrososphaeraceae archaeon
CAGAAAATTGTTATTTCCGCCTCTAATACATTCAATAGCCAATAGTTTTAGCATATTAAATAGCTCTTGATGAGCAAAATATGGAGTTAATAGCATTTTGATCTCTGCAAATATTGATATTCTTTCTTGAAATTCCTTTAAGGGTTCAGACTGCTTTGTATGAGATGGTTCGTCGGATAGTCCAGATGGTGATTGCAATGAAGGATTGATGTAATATGGTGGTGGTGCTATTCTTGAATTATCTTTAGACACATTATTATTACTCTTGACTGGTTGTCCCGCGTTTCCACAACCTAATGCATTCCCCATTCGGTCTGGAATGGTTGTAAATCTGCTGCTATCACCACCACTAAGAGTGTTATTATTAACAGTGAATGGGCTGTTGTCGTAGTTGCTGTTATTGTGCCACCATTTTTTAATAACTCTATTTGATGAATTATTATTGGCGGATGATGGTGGTGGTAGAAATTGACCATTTATTCTTCCAATTATGTATTCCAGGGTTCGAATAATTATTCCATTCCCAAAGTGGAAATGATTGTTATGTCTATTGGCGCTGCATCTTCTAGTGAAATCCTGTCCGCATGTTGCACAGACATAATTGATTTTACTCATTCTAATTAATCCATATTATCAATGCTCTTTGTTTTTAACACTTATCATTTCAATTCATTTTTGAATTTGTGGCTTGATCGAGTGCAGCACTGTGCTGCAATCTATAATATGTATCATTAATAACAATATTCTATATCTGAACCACAATTTATTCAAATAAATTTTATTTTATGGCTATTACAATATTCTGTTAACGCTAATCCCTTTCAATTAGCACAACATATTTCTTCAGGAGTTGAAGCATTTTAGTTACCATTTAATGGTAACGGGTATATTATCACGTCTGTTTTTATTACTTTTTTAATTATTGGCCAATCCATACGGCTAATTCGCCCGGTCCAAACCATATGTCTGTGAGAAGATATGAACCGGAAGCTTACAATATCTTTCATCGATCATCTAAATATTCAAATCCTTCACTATATCCTCATTTTTGGATTAGCTGGCGGGTATTTCAGATATCTGTATTGTATAATAGACAAATGGAAATCCAAATCAAGAGAATTGCCACAAATGAGCAAAGTGGTATCCAAAGATGACTGATATGATTTTTGGTTTATCGTAAATCAATGTACGACACAACTATCATAATTTCATCGGCTTTCTTTGCACTGTATATCTCTCTTATAGTCAATACTCATATAACTACTGATAAAGATACACTTGTTGAAATTAGTTTTGTAGCCAGTCTCATATTCCTAGATATTTTGAAACTATTCACGGCAGCTTTTAGAAAAGGTAGTCGACTAGAAGCTTCTCATTTCAAAATGCAGTTAACAAATCAAGATATCTCTATATTTTAGGATGAAAAATTAGAGCATGGCTGTTGCACCTAATCACAGCATGACTCTTACGACTAATCGCAGCATGAAGACAGTCAATATTATTGGGATTATTCGGAACAAATTAACGCTGGAAAGGTTATTGCAATTAGTGATTGTTATTGCAGGCGTTATTCTTGGAACTGTAATATGTTATACTGTTTACTTATATCCACGGATCCCCATTCATTGGAAGGTAGCGATTATTACTTTTATCTTGTTCTTGCCTGTTTCATATTTCCTGCAGATATTCTTTAACTCTGAAGCAAATAAGGATGAAAGGAAATCACGAATTCGTAAGGCGTTCAGGCATGAATACTCCTTATATGTAGAGGAAAATAAGCCCGACTACATTTCTGATGATGAGCTCAAGGAAAAAGATAGTAAAATATATGTCTCTGAAATAGAAAAAAGATCAAAATTTATTATTGAAAGAGGTGATATTAAACTAGACAGCATTTATAGGCAAGCCTATCTTAACACTTTAGATCAAATAGGAGACCAAAAAAATCTATCACAACCTTTAATAGAAAAAAGACGCATATTGCTCAATTTTGAACTAGACGAAAATAAAGAGGAAGAAAGAAACTCTCCGCAAATGAATGACAAACGGAGGGACATATGCCAATGTTCATACACAACAAAATCCAAATGGCGAGATTCGTGGACAGATGACAGGCGGAACACAATAATTCCTTCTTTCTTTTTTATTTTATTTATTTCCAAAATAATGTTATTTTTTGGTGGTTTAACAGAAGTCATCGTCTTATAACCAAAATATTATAATAGTGTTTATTATATACGGAAAATGATATAGAGACATGAACAAAATAATTACTCCTGCATTAATTACGATAATGGTAATGTTATTGGCGGTATTGGTCATAACTATACCATCAAACGCAGTTGCTTTCTTCGATAGTTCTTTTAGAAACCTCAATGCGGATATAGTGTACATTGGCTCTTCCTCCCCTTCAAATGATACTGCTATGGCACCTACAGTACACTCAGATATTGATTCAACACCTATTGCGGCAGTCATAACAATTTCTAAAGGACCACAAGGCAATACAACTTACAATCCCCAGAGCACTACAATAAAGATGGGAGAAGAAATCTTGATAGTAAATAATTCTAGTTCACCTCATAGTGTAACTAATGGTAACGGACCTACTGATACTCTTTCAGGAAAATTATTTAATACAGGTATAATCAACCCTGGAGGATTTACGGAATATGTGGCATCTAACCTTCAACCCGGAAATTATCCTTACTATTCCACTTCTGATCCATCTATGAGAGGAGAAATAATAATAGAGGATAATAACCAATAATAGAGATATTCTTATCCGAACTCTTCCCAGAAGATGGCATAGATGCTAGGACCTAATCCTAGCGAACCCACAGAAATTTTATCTCTTTATTGCCACCTATCATTGCCGTAGCCATCATCATCATCTACATTCCTAAAACTATCGAATCGAAGAAATACATAAAAGAAGAAGAGGACCCAGAAATTTACCATAATAGTAAACGGATATTGCTGAGTATTATGTAACAGCAGTATAATTTCTATTGAATATCAATCCTCAATATTGCGGTAGATAAATAAGGTAAAGTTGCTCCTTTTACATTTATCTATTCTACCTCTCCTTGGTAATTAGGCATGTATCTCACCGTGCCAATTCCTAGAAATGATAGAATTGCTCCTTTATTCCCAGATGATAGCTCATCGGCCTACAACTACCGCATTAAATAAATAAATTAATAATTGTCTTGAGCGTGGATTTGGATTAAAATAGTTCAATGGGATAATAAAGTTGGCTGGTAAAAAGAGATTTTCAACAGAATATACTACGCTCTCTATTCTTGAATATCTCTGTATAAATTCTTTGAATACTCCTATCAGTAAATACCATATTATAAACAAGATACCTGTAATTAGACAGCAACGTCAAGACAGAGTATCGTCTATTATGAGTATATTAGAAGCAAACGGATTTATCAAATCTATAAGGACTTCTGCAGATTCTACTTTTTATCAAATAACAAATGAGGGTGTAGAAGCATATTCGAAATGGGTTAAAGACTTTCTTGACTTTGCAGATCAGCCGATTCACAAAAGAACAGCAGTGACAATTTAATGTAGTTGGCAGTGTATTGCTAGGGTTGTCTAACAAACATATTATCATTATATCAAAGTAAAAGGTTTTTCGATTAATATAATATAGTTAATCTTGTTGTTTTCATGTTGCTTTGCAAACTTGTATGCGTCTACTGATGCATCGTCTCCTATAATTACCGCCAAACCAATCTTGTTTTTTGTTAGTGCGACATAATTTGAAAGTGATTTGTAAAAAGATTCGACACTATCCTTGTCAACTGTTCCATCTGTAACTTTTATTACAATAGAACCATATTCTTGTAATGATTGTTTAAGATCAATACTTCCGTTATCATCACTGCCACTTACTTTATCTTTAACATGATCTTGGTCTATTAGAATATCAAAAAATATCTCATTGTTATTGAACTTGATATTGGCATCTAGGAAATTCTTATAGTTTTCTTTCGATGAAATATATTTTCTCAATGGTTCTCCTATCTGTTCTACTGTCTGTGCTATAGCATGTATTGCTTGTTCTTTTGATTTATTCGTCATAACAATATTCATGCCTGCTTTTATGGAATTTCGTTCAAAGGTTTCCGCCCAAGAACTTAGCATTCTTTTTGATCTCAATAAAGTATTAAGTAAATACAATGTTGTAACAAGTATTATTAAAGAAAAGATTGCAATCATACTATCATATACCGCATCTGGTATCATGGTAACATATCCTAGTGCATATAACGTATCCAATAAGGATATGATAACTAATGCAAATATTAGGCCAATGACAAGGATAAGATTTTTTCCTAGAGTGTGTATCAAGCTTGATGCTATGTGAGCATATTTAGTTGCTAATACAGGCGAGTGCAAACCATCATTATTGTTATATAAATCGCGGTACTCATCCATAGTACAATTGTAGTATTGTATATTCTTCGACTATATAATATATACAAGAACTTAGTTCTTAAGTAATACA
>DATFPS010000267.1:0-9928 GCA_035264705.1 Nitrososphaeraceae archaeon
CATTTTGTGATGATAGATCTGTTCATATAAATTTATTATTTTGTTCTTTGATAAAGAAACAAAGTTGACTGTTTCATGTAGAGAAGTAGGTATGGACTGTGACTACGTCTGTAAGGGAAGAAACAGAAGAGGAAATTATGAAAAACGCTGAGGAACATGCAATGAAAGATCATGGATATAAAACAGAAGACTTGATGACTCCTGAATTAAGGGAGAATATAAGATCCATATTAAGAGATCATATCTCCTAATTGATCTCTTGATTTTTTTATGAATTTGGAGTAGTTATAGTCTATATGCATTGAGCCTATATTCAACGTCTGGGTTGCAAAAATAGAGCCAAGTCTGTCTTGCATTGTACTGGCTCCAAGCTAATAGTAATTTAATTTTATATTCATCAATAATAGAAGCTGGGACTATAATCATGTCATATTTGGTTCACAAACCACTGATGTCTAGACTAATGAAGAACAAATTCTATTTCTGAAATATCGTCATGTGGAACATGACAAGTGTTATCATTCTATGGCAAATAATAAATTGGCTTTCATATATGATGAAATTATGGCTACTATTCTTCCTTTCTTCATTTCTATCTATCTTTATCTTTTTAGATATAGATAATTGCTATTTGTATCATATCCAATGTCTGCCATTGTCAATACCTTAAAGCCATTATCATGTAGATATTTAATTTCTTTTTCAAATAAATCTATAGTAGTAGCATAAGCACCTGGATCACCTTCTCCGCTATTATCTATTCTATGCCATATAACAATAGGAATTGCATTTATTGTACCGTCTGTGTTATACATAGATGCGCTATTAACAACTTCAGTGAATTTATTTAACATTTCAGAATCATCATATGAATTCTCTTTTCTAGCATCGTCATGACTCCAACCTATAATAGAGTACCTATTTACAAAATTGAGTTCACCATCATCAGAATACGTTCTACAATCAGTTTGACTTGATTCTTCTTTAAAGCCATCACAATGTAAGTACATTAGTGGCTCAGTACCAGTTCTAGCTATATCATAATATTTAGCAACTACATCGATTACTGACGCCTCATCAGATCCTCCATTAAAAGGATATGCAAAGCTTGTGGTATTAATGCCATGATCAAGAAAGCATTGTTTTGACTGACCTACTTCAAAGTTTACCATCTTTTCTGAAAGTTTAGAAAGATCTTTGTGATTCATTGTATGAGATCCTATATCATTTCCATCATTGTATAATGCTGTTATATCTCCCCAACTAAGATATTCATTATCTCCTACATCGTTGCAGATTATATAGAAAGTAGCCTTATAACCATACTTGTCTAGAATTGGCTTGGCATTAGTGTATTGGCTCTTGTATGCATCATCAAAATTTAAAATTACTGCTTTATTATTATTATTGATAGTATTGATATTGGCATTATTGGGAACAGAGAAAGAAGACTGGCTGTAGGCTACATGTGGCATTGTGATAACAACATTTGCTAGAATCGTTATTAATGCAATAGCAATAACAAATATAAATCTAAAATTTCTTATACCATTCAGCAATATAATCAACAAAAATTGTATAGTATATATATATTTTTTGGATAAAATGTTATGACCAGATGTCGCGTTTACATTAGGAAAGAGATACTCAAAAGGAAACCAGTTACCGAATATATAAAGCGATGTTGATGTTAATTTATAAAATCGCGATACCCTACAGAATTGTATGTTATAATAACTTGGTAACTGAGTCATCCTTCCTTTCTGATGCACTATTTATTTGGTGGAAGTATTTCCGTATTCTTACCATAATGTTCAGAACACGGTTTCTTTTCTCACCAATCCAATGCAATAGTGAGGATATTTCTTGGGGCTTACCCTATTGTCATCCTCTTTTGCAGGAAAGTAGAATAATCTTAGAAACTATATTATATAACAATTTCGATCAAGTGTCTGTCATCTCTTAGTCAGATAGTTCTGTAATATGTGATATTTATCGTTTTGTAAGACTATAGATTCTGATAAATAATACTCTCTTCCTAGAATTCACATTAATATGACATAAAGGAAGGAGAAGGTAAAAGAAGAAGTAGAATGTTCCCCTACTAAGGAGAAAGAACATTAAATTATTATTATTATTATCTTGTCAGGTCAACCATACCTTATTCTGTTAATACTATCAAGTTGCCTAATACGGTCGACTAATGGTTTATTTCTTCTGTATTCTTCCAGATCATTCATATTTATATTGTAATCTCGTAATACCTGGAGTTGTTTTACTTCTGCATCTTCTGTTTCTCCTTTCAGTTTCTGCAACTCTAACTGCTGTTCTAAGATATAATTAGCCAACTGATCTACTGGAATTCCAAGATTCTGTGACAAAGCAACTGCCTTGTTTATAATATTAACAAATTCTTCAGCACTCAAACCGCGCTTAAAGCAGTGAATATTGCTAATTTCAATAAGAGATTCTATCTGATCTTCATTCAAATCCATGTCATCCAATTTCTTTTTTAGTCTGATAGAATCTGCAAGTACCACCAGATCTAAATCTTTATTCTTTAGGAGTAGAGCTACTTCTCTGAGTAAGTCAATGTCTGGAATATCTTTTTGTTTAGTATCTTTTATAATAGCGCTTACAGTTCCAGCTCCTATGTCATTATCTTCGGCGATTTGATCTCTAGAGATACCTCGAAGCCATTGTTTAATGATTCGTTCCTTTATTGATTGTGGGACTTTTCGTTCCATAAATTAGTCTCATACTTTAAAAATTCATACTTTATAAAACTTCGTACGGGTTTATTTGTTTGATAATTTTATTGATTAAATGCAAATGTCATATCAGCGTATATATTACATCTGACGGGTGATTTGACGATCTTTTGGCGATTATCTGACTGTTATTTGACGACTGTCTGACGCGTATTACTATGGAAATGATAGTGCCAATGCAGAAAGACGACGACAACATTAGTTTTATTTTATATAATATTTTTTAGATAGGATTTATTAGGATCGTATTGATTAATAAGTTATTTTTAAAATATATTATAGAAAGAACCTACTTAATGATTCTTCTACCATCCTCTGATATGATCTAATATAATTCATTTCCACTGTTTCATGAACCTTGTTGCAAATATACATCAATACCTTGAACATGTTCCGTGTTGCAGTAGCATTCTTCTGGAAGGGTGTTATCTTTTAACTTTTAATTAAGTATCCTTCAGACTGATTTACTAGAAATATATATACAAGAAGTAAAAAACACATATTATCGTTTGTTATAGTTTATTTATTCTTGAAAAGCGATTCACAGGGACATAAAGAAGTAAGGCAGGTATTTGGAGTTCTTTTCATCGCTATATCTATAGCAATAGGCGCTGCGACTGTTTTGAGTGAAATTGCATTTGTCAACAAAGAACCCTTCTATTATTATGCCATCATCTCAATTCTAAGTTTTGGTATTACTTTTGGTATAATATTTGGTAAATCACGTAAATTAATGTCTTCTATAAGAGACAGAATGAAACACAGTGTGAAATGGTCCACCGGTGTAAAAGCTCTGAATGGTATATGTTGGGCTGGTCCTTTTGTTGCAATAGCTGCATTTCCATCTCTCTATCAATATCTAATTTTACTTGGTATTGGATTAGGTAATTTTTCAACATATCTGCTGATGAAAAGGTATAGTGGGCTTGATAACCGTGAGCAAATGATAGTAGGCCTGATTTCTCTAACAGCAGTTCCTATTGCGGTGGAGATTAATACAACTTTATTCATCGCAAGACAAGATATTGCAATAATGCTATCTAGAATTTTGATATCACTTGCTTATGGTATGGGCGGAATTTATGGTATAACCACAAAATAATATGATACACTAGCAAGAGAGGGGGATATTAAAAACCAGGATATATTCTTGTCATATTTATTTGCATAAATGTACGTAAAATACACATATAAAATACATATACAGTCATGTTATTGAATAAAAATGCCCAACCATCAAAAATAGAAGCCAAAGCGGCAGTTTGCATAATAAGCGGAGGTCTTGATTCTGTCTGTACTGCAGCTTATTTAAGCAAAGAAAAAGGTTACGATTTATACATGCTCACCTATATTTATGGGCAGCGAGCAAAGAAAGAAGTTCAACAGGCTAGAAAGTTCTCAAAAGTTTTGAAGGCGAAGGATCATCGTATCATTGATATTTCATTCATGAAAAACCTCTACGGTAGAACAAATGCTCTGACAGACAGCAAACAGCGTTTATCTAAAAATTTTGATTACAGTATTGTTGTGCCTGTCAGAAATGCAATTTTCATTACGATTGCAACCGCATGGGCTATGAGCATAAAAGCGAATCTAGTAGCATATGGTGCGCATAGTGGCGACATTCATTATCCTGATTGCCGCCCAGAATTTATAAAATCTATTACTAGAACACTCAATATGGCAGAAATAGATGGCATTATATCAGGTATGAGGAAGAAAATTACTGTCTGGTCTCCCGCAATGGACGGAATGGACAAATCTAAATTATTGAGTATTGGATACAAAATTATAGGTGATAAAATTTTCGAAACGTGGAGTTGCTATTCTAACGGCGTAAAAAGCAGTAGGACAAATATTTTGCACTGTGGAAAATGCGAATCGTGTATAAATAGGAAGATTGCAATTAGGAAGGCAGGTATCGAGGATAAAACGCATTATGCAAAAAGTCACTAACAGAATACAACTAAGCGAAATATTCACCAGTATTGAAGGCGAGGGCATCTTTTTTGGTACAAAAACAATGTTTGTAAGGATGGCTGGCTGTCATCTAAAATGTTACTGGTGTGATACCGGCTATGCGTTGCCCTTGGATAGCGGAACTGACTATACTATTGATGAGGCAAAGAGACTGATTAAAGAAAACTTACAACCATGCACTTACAAGGTTAATTTCACTGGAGGCGAGCCGCTAATACAATATGAGGCTGTTATTGAACTTGCGAAGTTTGTCAAAGAAGAGCATAGACTTAGGACATACTTAGAATCTGCATGTTTTGATTCTAATAGATATGTAAAGGTTCTGCCATTTATAGATATTTGCAAAATAGAGTTCAAAATGAGCGATTCACAAGTAATCGATGTCAGATATTATGATAGCCTCTTACGCAACGAATTTGAATGTCTTGAAGCTGCCATTATGAACCATAAAATTACATATATTAAAATTGTAATATCGAACTTGACGAACCTTTATGAGTTTAAAGGTTTGGTACAAAACATCTTTAACCATGTGAAAATTGCAAATATAACAGGATTTATAATACAGCCAAGCTATGGAATAAATGAGCCAACAGCAGAGAAGCTTTTTGAGTTTTATGACACAGTTTATCCAATATATCGAGACGTTAGAATCATACCACAATTACATAAGTTAATAGGAGTCAGATAAAAGAAAAAATGCATCAGCATAAAAAGAAGGAAAAAGATACTATAAACAAGAAAAAGATTGAAAAATTGTTAAGACAACTTTTGATAGAGTTAGGAGAAAATCCAGACCGCGAGGGTTTGATCGATACACCTAGACGCATGGCTGCTATGTATGAGGAAATCTTTGCAGGATATAGGATGAACGCTGAGCTTGACGTGAGTTTTGGTGAAGAAACTGACGCAATTATTGCTAAAGATATCCAATTTTACAGCATGTGTGAACACCATATGCTTCCATTTTATGGAAAAATACACATAGCATATGTTCCATCTGGCAGAGTATTTGGGATATCAAAGTTAGCCCGTCTAGTTGAAAAATTCTCTCGCAGAATGCAGATTCAAGAGAGATTGACAAAAGAAGTAACTGAGGAAATAATGAGAATGGGAGTAAAAGGAGTATTAGTTGTAGCAGAATGTGAGCATCTTTGCATGAAGATGCGTGGTGTTAGGAATAGCAGCTTGATAATGACAATAGCTCACCGCGGTATTATGGACCAGAAAGAGCTCCGAGAACATATTATTGCCCTTATGCATACTTCCAAACCAGAGATGCGGCCCATTTAGAAAAAGCAGATAGAATAAACCCGATAGGTTTTAAATGTACTATTTAATTAGATCAAGTCAGATAGACGATTATATGCTTTCTACGATATTATCGATGACAAGGCTTATAAAAAAGAAAATTTCCTATAGGTAAGAAGAATGGCAAGTGCAATCTTCAGAGTACAGTCACACAAATTTAGCCAGGACAATATTCAGACAACTCTTGTATGCTCAAAATGCGATGAAGTCTTTTCTAAAGAATTTCTTATAGATCTGGAGGGACAAACAATTGAATTTAAATGTCCAGTCTGTGGAGCACCTGGCGAAGCAGATCTTCCATATAAAAGTGCAGAAGAAAGAGAAGAGTTTGAAGAAGACTTTGAAGAAGTAGAGGAAGAAGAAGGTGGAGAAGAGTTTGAAGAAGAATACTAGTTATTGTATGTAGAAAAACTATGTTATTCTTATTTGTTCTTAGCACCTAATTTTCCTAATTGGGCTAATAATGCGGATAATTGAATTTCTGGATGAGCACCAGATACAAGTCTATAGTCATACTCTGCCATTAGAGCAGCGAATTCATCAGGTCGTTCTAATTTCATATCATAAGCCTCCTGATTAGCAAACTTGAGAAAATCACTTTCGGACATTCCGTATACATATATTAGCTCAAGTAGTTTAACTCTAGCTTCTTTGAATTTTCCTGAAAGAGCCAGCTTAATAATTTCCCCAACTTTAAATTTTCCTGAAAGTCCTATTGATGCGACAACATTAGCAAGTGAAACAGAGCCCATTCCTGCAGCCGCTTGTAGCATGTTAATAGAATGCCGGAGATCTCCCGAAGTAGCTTCGTAAATTTGTGTAAGAGCTTTATCGTCACATTTTACTCCCTCTTTTTGACAGATCGTTTTCAAGTGACCTACAATATCTTCATTTGTTAATCTAGTAAAGCGAAAAACCACACATCTACTCTGAATTGGCTCGATAATCTGCGATAGATAATTGCAGATAATTATAAAGCGTGTTGTTCTAGAGCTATCTTCGATTATTCTTCTTAATGCAGTTTGGGCTTCCGGCGTCATTTCATCAGCTTCATCAAGAATTATTATTCTGAATGGTCGGTTGTCTTCTTTATTGCCAGTGGTAAGTTTCATTACAGCTGCAAATTCTTTTACTCTTTCGCGAACCATCTTGATTCCTCTTTCATCAGAAGCATTTAGCTCCAGAGTATCTCTTTGCCATTCTTCTCCAAGTAGCCCTCTTGCAACACACAAAGCAGTAGTAGTCTTACCTACTCCAGCAGGTCCTGCAAATAGTAAATGCGGGATTTCTTCTGGATTCTTAATAAGATTTTGTAATCCGCGGATAATTTCTTTTTGATCTATGACTTCATCTAATTCCACTGGACGATATTTTTCTACCCACATTAAATTTGAGAAATTTTTGTTCATTGTCGACATATGTCCTTGATTAACTCGGTGGCCTTTACAGCATTAATAACTTACCTAAAATTTCTCATTTAGCTTAGAGCTTAATAAAAGCTACCCCTACAAAAGATATAACTAATCCGAAAATATCTACTTGATATATCTACGATGAATGCCGCTTCTTCTTTACAGGGCAAGATAGAAATCATGCAGGGTGCTTATCATATAGAATATCTTATGGAGGATGTTCGCGTAACGTATAAGCATGACGTAAAGGTATCGGTAGATGGTGTTACAATTGATGCAAAGGAAGGTGAGATTTCTTCAATTCGTCGTTGGGTTGCAAAAATTTTGCTTGAACAAGGCAATATTGAAATACAAGACAGCGACATTTCAGCCTATCTCTCAAGAGCTTTGAACCGTGAGAGGATAGCAAAACCCCATGATCTGTCTGGATTAGATCCCGATTTTTACATTAGAATTAACGATTACCTTGAAGGATTAAAGGAAAGGGAAAAAGAAAACATTATAGTTTCGTTGAATTCATTCTTGGCTTCGCGTCTTGAAAAGATCGTAAAATTAGCTGCTGCATCACCTCTTTCTCCGGAATTAGAAAGAAAACTGTCAGTTGAAGAAAAGGAACTTTATATTCTAGTTCACAACTCTGCTTTAGAGTTCAAGGAAAGGGCGTTAAAAAAATTTGACTGAACAACAACAGACTGCAGCTGCATTAGCAAATGATTTGGAGCAATTTTTACGAGCCTTTAAGGATAGAGAAGGAAACTACAAGTATTTTGATAGAATCAACCATATGATGGCCTCTAATTTTATTTCACTAGTAGTAGATTATATCGACTTTGATACATTCAATCCTGGTCTTGCTAAACAAATTACACACAATCCAGATGATATGCTTGAAGCATTCAATGAGGCAATATTGTCTATTTTAAGTGAAATTCATCCAGATTATGCACAGGAAATTAGAGATAAGATCAAAGTCAGAATAGGAAACTATACTGTACAAAAAGGATTGCGTGATATTAATGCTGATGTAATTGACAAATTGATTGGTGTTTCCGGAATGGTAGTCAGATCTTCTGAAGTTAAACCGCTTGCCAAGAAAATTGGATATCGTTGTCTTAACTGCAATATCATTAATGAAGCGCAGTTAAAAGGGTTATTACTGAAGAAACCTTTGAGATGCATAAATTGCTCAGAAAAAGAGCTTGAAATGGCTCCGGAAAATAGCATTTTCACCGACTTTCAAATGGTCAGACTTCAGGAATTGCCAGAAGATCTGCCAGCGGGCCAACTTCCACACTATGTTGAAGTCACTGTAATGGGTGACCTTGTAGATCAATGCCGCCCTGGCGACAGAATTATGTTGACTGGGATAATAAGAATAGAACAAGAGCAGATCTCTCCCCAGGTGAAAACAAGTCTTTTTAGATTACGAATGGAAGGAAACAATATTGAATACCTTGGCGGACGAGCCGGCAGTAAGGATACGCGTACTGTTGAAAGAATTTCAATCAGCACTGAAGACGAAAGGCAGATCATAGCGATTGGAAGTAAACCAGATGCCTATGACAAGCTAATCGCCTCTTTCGCTCCGCATGTTTATGGCCATGAAGTGATCAAAGAGGCAATTCTCCTGTTGATTGTAGGCTCGGTAACAAAAAAACTAGAAGACGGCTCAACTAGAAGGGGAGATATTAATGTACTCTTGGTTGGTGATCCTGGTACAGCCAAATCAGAGATGTTAAAGTTCGCTGCCAAAATTGCACCTAGGGGGCTTTATACTTCTGGAAGAGGCTCAACAGCAGCAGGTTTGACTGCAGCAGTAATTCGTGACAAGATAGGAATCATGATGCTGGAAGCTGGTGCTGTGGTGTTGGGTGATCAAGGATTGGTATGCATTGATGAATTCGATAAGATAAAACCAGAAGATCGCTCCGCATTGCATGAAGTAATGGAACAGCAAACTTGTTCCGTTGCAAAAGGAGGCATAGTTGCTACTTTGAATGCCCGAACATCCATTTTATCAGCAGCAAATCCTATGTATGGTAAATATGATCCATACAAGAATATTACAGAAAATGTCAGTCTGCCAATTCCACTTTTGACTAGATTCGATCTCATATATGTTATAAGAGATACGCCAGAAATAGAGAAAGATAATCGTGTCGCAAGTCATATTCTAGAAATACATAGAGATGCAGAACATGCTGCGCGTCCTGCTATCTATATTGATCTCTTTAGTAAATACCTTGCATTTTCCAAGCAAATTGAACCAAAATTGACCACTGAAGCAATTGACATCATTAGAAATTACTATATGAAAATGAGAAATGTTGATTCTGAAGGAATGATTACTGTTACTCCTAGACAGCTTGAAGGTCTAGTAAGGTTGTCCACAGCACGCGCCAGATTGTTATTAAAAGACAAAGTAGAGGCAGAAGACGCAGAACGTGCGATATA
>DATFPS010000268.1:0-3660 GCA_035264705.1 Nitrososphaeraceae archaeon
GAGTGAAAACTTATAGACATTCAATATTTCTAGAAAAGGCCTTTGTAGAGGATAGTTTATTTCCTTTCAAACCTGGTGAAAATTTAATTGTTAGGATAGATAAAGATAGACTAATTATTACAAAGCTCAAAGACTAAAAAATTATATTATGATAAGATAAGAAATCAATATCCACTGCTTTAAGCCTAGTTTAAAAGCTGAGGAATTTATTAATATGATAAACAAGACAACCACTTTGTGAGAGAATCTTGGAATGCCAGTAGATCAACTGCCTAATATATCACATAACAAGAGTAAGAGTTAGAGAAATTGAGAGGAGAAACAGAAGAGACAGAATTAAAACAACTCCAGGTATTGCAATACCAAACGAATTTTCAAAGATGATGCCTGTTATTATATATTAGGTTTTCTTGACTACTCCTGCATATTTAACTGACTGACCATCTAATTAGCTAACTGACCATTTCTATCTTTTGATCTAGTAACATACCAGAATATGCAAAATTATTTTTCATGATTGCATCTGTAAACTTTGAAAAGATAGAACTATCCATGCAGGAGCCATGCATTGGATATACCATCTTCGGTGACATGTTCACAAGCCTTTTAGTAGTCTGTCTTACTGGTTCTTCACTTGCGAATATTCCAGCACTTCTATAAAGGTTAATCATATTCTCTGACAGGTCGTCTGTAATGACTGGTTGATTATCTCCTAGCTGAATGAATTGATCAGATGGAAAAAGCGATTTAGTAGTTTCTTCAAAAATCATCATACTATCCTATTGATGCACATGAGGAGTCATAATGAATCTAACCTGTTTTGTACCTGTTTTCAGAGTTTCATTATCCCAAAAGGATACGTGATCTACAGGGATGTTGTACCATCCGGTTAGGTTTAACTTTGAACTTAAATCACTGCATACTAACTTAGCATCAGCAGATTCAAGAAATGCCATTCCTCCCCATTCATCACTTTCAAAATGTAGAAACGCTACATAGGTTAGTTTTTGTAATGGAATTACTTCTTTTACTCTTTCTTCTATTTTCTTGTACATTCCAGTGCGACCAGTATGAATAAGTATCGGCTGTTCATCGTCAATTAAGAACTGATTGAATGTAATTCCAAATATTTTATCGAATCGAGAAATTCTGTATATTCCGTCATATATCTCTGCAATTTTAACATCAATATCTTTTGAGCTACAGTACTTCCTATTTATCTGTGGCATGTATTAGATTTTGTATTAAAATGGTATTAAATATATAGATAAATTTATTCTGTTGATAATGTTTTACTATGTAATGATATATATATATGTATATTTATATGTATATGTATATGTATAAGCAATATATTTGATAATAAAATAAAAAAGGGCATTAAGAGAATTCTCAAACAAGGCAGTGAATTGCCTAATTCCAATATTTGGAATTCAGGAAACATAAAGGAGTAAAGTCTTAGGGAACCTAAAGTGATAGAATAAAAGAATTTATTAATATCTTTCTTTCCTTTCAAAGCTATTGTTGCTGTATTGGTTTTTCATTCCTGTTTCTTCTTTCTTCTTCTTCCTTCTTCCTTCTAGGTCTAAATTCTAATTCTACTTTATGTACATCCTTATAATTAGAGGTAAAAGCTTCAATGGGTAAAATAGGAAAGCTTGACATTTCCGTCTTTAAGCATATATGATATTTCTCTGTAAGGAACCTAGATTTATCCATATATGTAGCACACCAAGAATATGTTTACAAAGAAGGAATATATATCATCTGTAGAACCATGCTTTTTTTCTTATTATCACTATCTAATTTGGAATGCTATTTAGTATTACAATACAACCAAACAAAGGCTATTTGTTTGGTTGTATTGTTTGAATGCTGCTTCAACGAATCTTGACTAATTTCAAGTGAAAATGCATAAGCCAAACGCAATGTGTTACGAAGTATTGATCCACATCTAATAGACTAAGTAATTACTGAACGTACAGCTCTGGGTAATATTTATTACACTTCTTTTGGCGTGGTGGCACGCATTGTTGTTCTTACTAACTGGAATAACAATGCTTCTCAGCATTGGCATACTTGTGTTGGTCTACTTTGTTAAAGGAAAAGGAAGGTCTTGCTTCAGCGGCAGCTTAGTATACGAGTGATTAAAAATGGGATCGTTCCTATTTTCTTATTCAACTCTCATTATATCATCAAGAAGCAGTAAACTAGATAACGATTCAGGTGCACAGACTTTTTCCAGATCTAATCATATCTAGATAACTCTTCCATTTAATACATTTTGATATATATATATAAGAATCTTCAAGCACTTTTTGGTATGACACGTATAGTCATAGATAGACTAATAATTATTCTGATTTGAACACAATCTGTATACCATCTGGATCTGAAACCAGGAATTGATCCTTGTCATCCTTTTGCTTCTTTTGCTGTTCAGAACTAGTATGATAATTAATGATGGACTCAATTGTTTTAAAAGATGATCTGTCAGGTATGGTTATTGTAAAGTTTTCCAGTCCAGTTTCGCCATTAGCATGAACTTTTCCATTCAAACTATGCCATGTATTCATTCCGATATGGTGATGGTACCCTCCAGCAGAAAGGAAGGAGGCACCCATGGAGCTCCAATCCGATGTAATGTCTAGCCCTATTTTTTCATGATAAAACTTGATTGACCTTCCAAGGTTTGTAACTCTGATATGCATGTGTCCAATTCTTGCACCAGTAGGAAATGCCTTTGCAGTCTTCCTTTCCTCTTCGTTTAGTTCAGATACAATAGAGTTTAGATCAAGCGGTAGAGTGTCCATCTTGATATATCCTTCACTGTCATGAGACCATTCACTAGCTTGTCTGTCCCGATAGATTTCTATGCCATTATTCTCAAGGTCTCTCAGATATAATGACTCACTCACTAGGTGATCCGCAAACCCATCAAAACGAACTCCAGAATTTATAAGTGCCAGATAAGTCGTTGCAAGACTTCTCCTGTCAGGAACAAGTATCGCAAAGTGATAAAGTCCTGCTGAACGTTGTGAAGCATTTTTTGCATTAGGATCATGGATTAGGATCATGGTGTAGTATAAGAATCGGCTCATCAGACAGGAACTTTTGTTTGAAGGCGAGATCATATTCTAGGTTGTTACTATCAATATGCTCATCATCATCTTCGCCATCTTGATATCTTCTATTAATATGCAATCCAAGACCTTTCTGGTAGAAGAGCAAGACTCTGTCTATATTCTTGACTCGTAATACAGGGGATCCAATCCTCATCTCATGGTGCATCTTGAAACTAATCAAACAGGGATTTCACTTCTTCTTTTTGTTATTTTACATTATTTATATATGGAATGTAACTAATTAGAAATGAAATAGAAAACAGACTTTCTTAAAGACACTCAAGGTGTTAATATAGACGTTAATTTCAATCCTAATGCTTCTTTAGCAAAGTTAAGGAACGC
This sequence comes from Nitrososphaeraceae archaeon, assembly GCA_035264705.1. GTDB lineage: Archaea > Thermoproteota > Nitrososphaeria > Nitrososphaerales > Nitrososphaeraceae > JAJNBK01. The sequence goes on from DATFPS010000268.1 coordinate 3,468, forward strand.
TCTTTTTGATCATGTAATTTTTTCTTAGTAGGAATAGCCAATTGTCAACATCGTCATATGTAATAGGAATTTGCTATAGATCTTATCGCCCTTTCAATGCTTGAATTGTTTTCATTTCTCCTTCTTTAATTGAATTTTTGATGGTTTCTGCTGAAAAATCTGCATTTTCATACATATGAGGAAAAGGCTCATC
>DATFPS010000269.1:0-2647 GCA_035264705.1 Nitrososphaeraceae archaeon
GATGCGGTATGTAATCAATTGTTTCACAATCCCATTCTAATTTTTTACCATCAAAATCGCCATTAATTCTAAAAATAGTGCCAACGCCAAAGCCATTTTTTACTTCTATTGGAATAACATTTAAATGCATATTTTCTGGAAACTGATCCGCCATATGTTCAGGCCTTGCAAAATAGGTAAACACTTCGCTAACAGGAGCGTTAATTTCAATACTCTTGCTAATGATGGTCATAGTCTATCAAAGAAAGTTGATAGACTGGATTTAAAGGTTTCTTATAAGATCGCGTTACTAAGCTTATTGTATTTATCATTCTTTTAAGACTATACCAACTCATACTAATAGCGATAACGAGTTAGGGGTATATGCGATATTATTACAAGAACTGCTAATGTATTACCCTTCACTAAAAAAGAAAATGTGCTTCATAAAATAATAGAGTTAACCTACATACTCAGAGACGGATAATTTATGTAATATTAGATAAATGAGGTTGGGGCATAATTCCAGATTCATATTTTTGGCAATGTCTATTGATGAATTAGGATAAAGCTCTCCTTTGAGTGTCTGAATTTGTGATGAAACATACTCAAACATTCCCAAAGGATAGCATATGGTAGTAAATGTGAATCTATTCTTTTTAGTATTCTGTATTTGATAGGATTGATATCATGGTCAGAATCACAAAAAAAGATGAAAAGAAGGAGAAGAAGAGGCAGACCGTATGTCTATTCGCCTACTATAATTCTGAGATGTTTCATAGTCAGACTATGGTTTAGGCTGGATTCTAACAATGCATTACATGAATTCCTAGAATTGAGTTATCCTTACAATAAGAAGATAATGAAAAGATGTGGTCTGACCCAAATACCAGATAGACGAACATTTGACAGACGCCTTAAGACCATATCCATAGACATCAAAGAAAGGATTGCTATCATGACCCACCTGTTTGTATGCGAAAAGATGATAGATCCATACATTGTTGCAATAGATAGTACTTTACTGAAAGCCAAAGGACATGTCTGGCACAAATCATCTATGAACAAAGGTATAGTACCACGTTCAGGAATTGATACTGATGCAAGATGGGGATTTAGTCATACCAAGGGTTGGATATTTGGTTACAAACTCCATTTGATATCAAGTACTGGATCAACCATAGTACCATTAGCAGCAGATTTTACAACTGCGAATGTACAGGATAATCAATTGTATAATCTAATGACTGCATCTTTTTCTCTATTCACAGAAGAAACATATTTCATGATAGGTGATTCTGGGTATGACGATCAAAAACTATATGATCTTAGCATCAATAGAGGATTTGAACTAGTATGTCCAGTGCAAAGGTACGTAAATACTTCGACTAAAAGACTACACCTTATAGAATTCTATGAATCTGAGTTAGGACAGGCTATTTACTCTTGGAGGAGTAAATCAATAGAACCATTAATAGAACATATTAAATCTGTTTTTAGAATAGACCCATTACCGGTAAGAGGCTATCAGAATGCTGCTGGAATAGTACTTCTGTCAGTACTGCTGTATCAGATCCTTGTCTACTACAATTATAAAACCAGACGTAGTCAACGACCAAAAGCAATCAAACACATGTTATGTAGTTAATACATCACTAAATGATTGATTAAAGATGCAGAGTTGAATTATGCCCATGTCTCATATAATTAGAATACGTTTGCAAATAACAGAGCAAAGAAAAAAACGAGTAATAGATCTATATTTTAATCAACACAAGACTTATGCTGAAATTGCACAAATAGAAAGAATGTTACCCCGTGACATACACGCTATTATAAAGGAAGAAATAGCAAGAAGACAAAAATATAAGCATCAGCAACAGCGACAAGAACAATCTGCTAAAACCTACAAACTATTTTCTGAAGGTAAGACACCTGTTGAAGTGGCCATCACATTGAACCTTCCTGCATCAAAGGTATCTAAACTATACAGAGAATACTGGAAGCTGAGGGGTTTGGATAAACTCAATACCATATACAAAGAGACAAATGGCAAAATATGGTCACTTTTGAAATTATACCAATAACTAGTAAAGAAAAGAGGTATGCGAAAAGAGGAAGTAATCAATGCTGTAGACATTGCTTTTCATAAACTTCCTCATATGGAAAATCTCTATCGACAGGCCAAAGATGAGGCGGAGAAGATGCAACACACTATACAACGATTGGCAAATGATATAAAGTCTTTGGAACATAAAATATCAATATTAGATAAGATTGCATTCTCTTGCGAACAAGATTGCAAGAGAAAGGAACAAAGAGTACAATTACTGCTCAAAAGGATAGAATAGAAAAGTGGATTACGAATGTTCTGGATGGAGATAGCTATTCAAAGATAAAGAAGATCGTCAAAGAAAATGTTAAAGCTGTATTATCCGACAACAAAATACTGATATCAACAGCTTTTGCAGCAATAATCCAGATGTTAAAATCTGATCCAGAACTTGTTAATGTAATTCATAAGATACCGACCACGAACAATAGTGAACAACGCAAATATAATGACATTAACATTACCAAATATCTTGAATGCAATAAGGATAATCTATTAGATTTAGCCGAAAAGCATTATGAGAACCTTGTAGAAGCAATGACAAATAATGTAATA
>DATFPS010000270.1:0-4047 GCA_035264705.1 Nitrososphaeraceae archaeon
TCAGATAAGAAATGCTTATTGAGCCTCTTTTAGCATCTGCTTATATGAACTATTCGAAATATATGTCAGAAGTATCGACATATGAAAGAATAGAACTTGATGACGCTGAAAGGTCATTCCTTTTCAAAATTATTAACGGTCAAGATTCAGCATACAAAATACTTTCTTATTATAAGTTAAGACGTCAAACAATGTCTTATAAAAATATCCAACATATTCTCAAAAGACTTCAAAGCCTATATTTAATTGAAGAGATACGAAGAAAATTTTTACATGGAGCAATGTACTACAGGTTAACTACGATTGGATTATTTCATATCTTTTTTAGGATGGCGAGTTATCCGCCAGAATTATTAATAAGATATAACGACAATATAGTTTTAAAAACTCTGCTTTATCCATACTTTGAGGAAGAAACCATAAAACATTCTACTGCTCGTTTTTATTCTACAATAACTCAATATCTGCATAGATGTTGTGAAACAACTCTCTACACTCTGGATACCATTAGATCTACACCGAATGTAGAGGACATAGAAATGCAAGCCAAACAGTTAGAATTTGATTTAGGATGGCATAGTAAAGTTTTGGGCTTTAAACTAGCGGTTATGTATAATGAGTCAAATATGCTAATTACTAATCCGAATGTTCCGAACGATAATGCTAGAATTGCATTATATGAGGTTGAAAATGATATGAAAACACTGCTCTCAAAAGATGATAGATTCATGTGCCTGATTCTGACTGTTAAAAAAGAATTTGAAGATGGATATAGAGAGTTGATTGATTTAAAAAAGGGCAAATGATGATGCACAATATTCAAATGTGTACAATAAAGATACTAGTAATACTTTTGTCATAGTATTTCTTTTTTCTTTGCTTTTATCCTAATAATAAGATGATGCCAAAATAGAGCTGTCTTTTATCGATCTAAATATTGTTTGTCTGAAAAAAGTCAGTGCTATCCCTAATTCAGACAGTATAGATTTGAGAGATACGCAGATTGAGTAGAGATTGTTTATATAGGTTAATATAGTAATTAGGTAAGCCTAATGATTTGCTGTCAGACAGGCAGAGACTATCGAAATGATAGTACAAACATGGTAATTGAGAAATGACAATAAAAAAACCAAAAGAGTTAAAAAATTTACGAGATATGAAAGTGCGAATACCTTTTGTTATTATTCTTATAATCATAATTCAAAGCACCACTTTGCCTGTTTTAGACAATTATCTATCTTATGCTCAACAAGAAATGCCAGAAGAATTGAATAATGAGACACTCGTTGTTATGGTTAACCTTGAAAGAATAAGAACACAACTTTTACTAACTGAGAAAAGTCTTAATGATGGAGATAAAGACATGGCTTTTGCTCATGCATTTATTCCTCATTCCACTACTTTTCCATCAATTAAAAATCAATTAATAGACATTAATGAGCGATTCACCTCTGACTTTGAGGCAATGCTAGTCGATTTGCCGATTAATATAAAGACTGGAAAGGGTTCACTGCAGAATGTAAAACAAGAGATTTCTACAATTAATAACTTATTGAATAGTCTTTCTAGTCAAGCTCGTGGGTTAGATATTCAAGCAGACAAGAGCTTAATAGCCCAAATCATAGTATTTTTGTTAAGAGATGCTGCTAAATCATATCAAATTTCTAATGCAACATCAGCAGTTCCAATATTAGACAGGGAAGAAAAACAACCACAACCATCAACAAAACAATTCAGCAAGGTTGATTATGAGAATGCACTAGGTTTGGTTAACATATCCAAATCAAATTACAATAAAATATCCGATTCTGTAGATGAAAGAAGAAGAAACGAGATTAATTTTTTCTTCAGACAAATAGGGAATTCTATTAGCCAAAAAACAGATCAGGAGTCAGTTTTACGTTTAATTGCTGCAATAGAGAGAGACTTATCAGAAGAGATTTCATTGAGTGAAGGCAGCGAACGTGCAGGAGAACATACAAAATATTTCTCTACAATAAGAACTCTACTATCTAATATCATTACGGAAGTAAAGGAAAATGGAGATTATAAGAAAGCTGACAAGAACGCGATAACCGCATACTTAGATAATTATGAATACTTGGAAGCGCCAATAGAAAAGCATGATCCACAACTAATGGTTGACATCGAAATAGACATGAGAGAGAGGCTAAGACAAATGCTCAGAGAAAGAGAATCTCCTGAAAATTTAGATTCTTTTATCAATAGGATTCTTGAAAAAATTGATATTGCAGAAGATCTTTTGAAAAAAGATCCTTCTTTCAATCAGTTACAAGAAAGTGGTAATATTAATACTACTTCAAGAGTAACAGCCTTCACTGATATTCAAGATCTGAGCAAAGGTTTTGGGGTGTATACAGGTGAAAGAAAAGAAATGGGCGAAGCACAGGATTCTGCAAAGGAGGCTGTCCGGAACAACATCGATCAGATAAGAAAGAAGCTTGATGAAATGCTTCTCCAATACAAAGCAGAAAGATATAATGAAGCTCTATCAACCTCTCGGTCTGCATACTTAGATAGCTATGAGAATATCGAGATTCCTTTACGACCGATAGACCCAGATTTTACACTTGAAATGGAAATAAAATTTGCAGAATTACGAAACCTTATTCAATCACAGTCACCATATGAAAAAATAGAATCAAAGACAATAGAAATTAGAAACGGTCTAGATGAATCGGAGCGCCTTGTATCCGGTACTGGCATTGTCGCTCCTGCTATAGCATTCTCTACATCATTTTCTATTATTTTTAGAGAAGGTTTGGAATCCGCATTGATCATCGGTGCAATACTTACGTATCTTGAAGCTTCTAGAAATCAGCGCTTTAAAAAGCACATTTACTATGGCATAGTACTTGCAGCCGCTGCAACTGGAGTAACCTGGTTTATCGCAGAATATATTATCGAGATATCTGGTGCCAGCAGAGAATTAATTGAAGCAATTGCTGGTATTTCAGCAGTGGCAGTGCTATTTTGGGTTAGCTTCTGGGTTCTCAATAGAATTGAAACAAAGAAATGGATAGAATTCGTAAAAGCAAAGGTCTGGAAAGCAGCAACTACTGGCGGTGTGACAGTATTTATAATGCTCTCATTCTTTACCGTTTACAGAGAAGGATTTGAAACTGTTCTGTTTTATCAGGCAATGTTATCTTTTGCCAAATATATGGAATGGTATGTTATAGCTGGAATGACATTGGGCCTTACAATAATAGTAGGAATAGTATTTCTTATAAGAAAGTTAGGCAAAAAATTGCCTCTAAGGGTATTGTTTGGATTAACAATGGGAGTTGGAGCTTATATGTCAATAGCATTTATGGGAAACGCAATACGAGAATTCCAAGAAGTGGGATACATCTCTACAACTCATATGTTCGGAACTATACCTCGTCTCGATATCAACCTTGCAACAATGACTGGAATTCATCCAACGCTCGAGACAATCGTTGCCCAGTTTATTCTATTATCTATATACATTGTTGGATCATTATATGTTCTAATAATTCAGCCAAGAAGAAAGAAGAAAATAGAAACAGTAAGAAAGTCTATGGCAGACGTAGAAAGAAAGAAAAGTTCGTGATTTCACAGAGTACAAGTAAGAGTGTTTTGGTCCTCTGAATTCCTTGATAAATCGAGAAACTCCACAGTTATAGAGAAACACTACACAAAAAATTATGTGAACACTGAAAATAAAGGTTCTTTGCTATATTACTTGATTTTGGTAGGTGTCATAAACTCTAGTATATTCATCTTTAGTCTCCATGATAGTTTATACGCCTACTTATCTTTAGAATTAATGATAACTTGGGATGCATTTGTTTTTAAGAGGACTCAACCATCTTCTCATAGGATAATCTCAAGATAATATGCGAGGTTTTTGCTTGCTAAATATGATTATCGGTCTGTGATCAAGAATTAGAAGATTTCATAGCTATCCAATATTATATTAGAACCAGTCACACTTAAGATTGAGGTAATTCTGTTCCTTTTTTAGAGAACATTATACTTATCGTTTTTGTAAAATTGCAT
>DATFPS010000271.1:0-6638 GCA_035264705.1 Nitrososphaeraceae archaeon
GTCAGAAGCATCTTGTTCACTTATCTGCATCCTGTTAGATAATGTGAATAATATATGACATGCAGCACATCCATTTTCTTTGACTATTGAAGGATCTGAACGCAGATTGTTTATCTCGCTTAAAACTATTTGTTCTGCAATCGCCTCTCTATTATGCGTAGACATATTGTCATTTACTAGTATATGCCAAGCAATCTAAAAATCAATCACTGTCATTTTTTATATTTGCCTCATCAACAACTAAATTAGGACTATCACTCTAGGAGAATTCTTTGTTTGGAAAAATAGCCGTGAAAGCATAACGGGAGGCTATTGATAGTCATTATATATTTATACAATTTTTTCAGAAAATCTTTGTTTTTATTCAATTTCGCTGGTTTTTAAGTGAGTTTCGTATATATATACACCATAAAAGAATACTAAAAAAGTAAAATACATCATTTACGTATAAATGATATGTCGTCATTATCAGCTAAATTCAAAGGGGTAACATATGCAGGAATATTGTATGGAGTAATAGCAGGTTTGATTGCCACTTGGTCAATATCTACTGCTATAGCGATAGCCGAAGTAATAATTGGTTGGCAAATAAGTACTTTTTATTCAATATTAGGTCTTAGCTCAGGATTAACAGATAATTTTGCTACCGCTGCATATCTAGGCTTTGGCCTACACATACTAACGGGAGCGATACTAGGAGCAGTATTTGGATCCATAATAATAACGAGATGGAAAGAATCGGTCATGCTCAAACACTATAAAGGCATTTTGATTGGAATGGTCTCAGGTATTGTAATATGGTTCGTCTTGTTTTTGCCGATAACTGCATTATTAATTCAGCCAGCCATCAATTATATAGTTACCATACTTGCCATAGAATCTCAGCAACAGGTCTTATCAGAAGATATAAATCAATCAATAAGAAATATTGCACTTGCTGCAATTGGTTTCCATTTAATATGGGGTGCTATATTTGGCTATATAATAACTTCTCTGCTAAGAATAAGAGCATTTAAAATTGATCATAATAAGCTTGATTCAGAACTTAAATAACATAATGAATATCGAAAATCTATCAGAAGCTCATATATGTATGCAAAATAATTTAAAAGATATGAAAAAATCAAACTGATATTATTAAACATACTATACGTAACAATATTAGACGATGATAATAGTAATAATATTTTTGTAGAGCAGACAGAGGTATGCTAAACTGATTTCTAATAATACAAACTAATGCTATAAGATTTACAATAATGCAACTATATTTTAGTATAAAAAATATACTTATTAAATTATTACAAAAAATGTGTTGGGATCTGCTGTTACACGTTAGTCTAGTAAGATTAGATACATCAATCATCCTTGTTTTGTCCACGAGGACACACATCAGGATTATTGTCGTTGCAGGCTTCGGTTTTTTCTTCATGTCCTCGGCCGGGCTTCGAATTCTACGAAGTGGTATGACATGAATGGATTAAAATTAAGGTCGATAGTATTTGGATAAACTAATTATTATAAATAAAGTGTGAGAGTGCTATTTTGCTTTACTTTATTGTCTTTGCACACGTCTCACAGTATCTTTCTATGAGAGTAACTCCTCCCCCTACATTGAATAAGGCTTCCTGAGTAGCCATGTTAGCGCAATTTGCGCAAAATTTTGTTTTGCCGTTATGGGTAGTAAAAGATCTTAGCGACGTAAAAATTTTTTCCATTTTCATTTTATTTTCACCTCGTGAAATTTTCGACGAATAATTACATCAACAATATCATTGTTATGACTGCTACAACAAGTATGAATTGTGTGTTTATTAGTCATCTCTTAGTAGAGACGTCGTGCCTATAATAACTTATGTATTTATTGTATGAGTTTATCAATTTACAATATGATCTTCGATCATAGTCTTTAGTTTATGTATCCCATATCCTGTCTTGGATGATATAGCTACAGGATTTGATATCTCTAAATCTTTTGAAATTTCCTCGATTTGTTCTGAGTGTATTTTGTCAAACTTGCTAAAAATTACAAACACTTTTGATTTGTCGACTTTCAGCTCATCTAAAACATCCCAACAGCTTGAATACTTTATTCGAATATCTTCAATCTTCTTCTCTGATGAATCTATCAATAGTAAAATCAAATCGGCAGCAAGTGATTCTTCTAGTGTCGATTTAAATGCGTCTATCATATAGGTGGGAAGCCTGCTAATAAAACCTATTGTATCTGTAAGCAACACTCCTTTGTCGCCAATTTTTAATGACCTTGTTGTTGTTGAAAGTGTCGTGAACAAACTATGTGAAGTTTCCTTATGCTGATCTGTCAGCAGGTTGAACAATGTAGTTTTTCCTGAACTGGTATAACCTACCAGCGAGACAACAGGCATTCTAGTTTTAAGTCTTTGTTGATGATAAAGCTCACGTTTTCGCTGTGCATACTTTAATTTTTCTTTGATAAACGAAGCTTGTCTTTTCAGATCTCGGAATTTTACATCGACTGTATACTCTCCCATGCCACCTTTTCCAGCTCTTTCACCACCTGAAGTTAGCTTTGCACTTTCTCTAACTCGAGGCATTTCATATTTGATTTCAGCGAGTTGAATCTGTAGTTTTGCCTCAGTTGTAGTAGCTCTAGAAGAAAATATGTTAAGTATTAACCTCTCTCTGTCTATAACTTGTATGCCTGTTAGTTTCTCTAAGTTATGTATCTGTTTTGAAGTCAAATGTTCATCAACAATTATTTGATCCGCATTGGATTCTTTTACAAATTCCTTGATTTCTTCAGCTTTGCCAGAACCTAAACCATATTCTGAGTGGTTTAGATACTTTTGAGTAACTATTTTTACAATTTGTAAGCCTCTTGTTTCTACTACTAGCGACTCTACTAGACTTTTTCCTTCTTGCAGCCTGAAATCATCTGGATATGTTACCAGTATTACTTTGGTTACATTCAAGAAAAAGTCAATACCAATCCATAGGTAATCTACTGTAAGATATTCATTCTTTCGTAGACCAATCCATGTAGTCTACTGTAACATATTCATTCTTATGTCCTCTTGAACATGTATGTGAAGTATTAGCATTTGTGGCAGTTGCTTTGAAAGCGTCATTGCTTCCTTCATCAACATAAAGTCCTGGAAAGACTTCACCGCAAGTTTTACACTGTATCATAAGCATTGGCATATTAATTTTTCATCCTCTTATTCTTCTTATCTTATATTAAAGATTCTGACTATTATAGTTATGTTAAATGCAAATTATCAATATATATGTCAGTGCATTCCACTAATACTAGATTCTTAATTATTTTTGCTTATACCTATCCTAAACTTTATTTCTGCAGTCCTTGTTTGTATACTCTCGGCATTTTGGGTCATGTCTCCAGCTACCATTCATAAAAAATTCAAGATGTTTGTTATTATCTCTATCAACTATAACCCTCTGATAACCATTTTTAGGATTGCCAAGACTAAATCTTGATGGGGAATTGCTAGTATTTCTAGTATTGAATCTCATAGTGGTATTTAATTAAACTTACTTAAGAACTGTTTGATTAAGTGTAACTAATACATATCGAGATGGTGTTGCTGTAGAATACTGGCTATAGATAATAATAACCTATAAAAGCACTTGGAAGAAGACAGTATACATTTTTGTGTATATTTAATAAGATCATTCAATATTATAATGAATAAAGTCTCTATCTGTAATAGTTCCAACTAGCCAATATCTCCTTAATTGTATTTCTGTTAAGGAAAGCGAAATTTTGGAACGCTCATGTGATAAGTGCAATTTAAACATTCAACACACTTTGTAAGATATCGAACTTTTATGCAAACTGCCTTATTTGTTAATGCGATTACGATATCAGCATACTGATAGCATATATTATATAACATCCGAGAGATAACAATGATAGCACGCCATCATTAAGAAGGACCCTTAAAAGAGAAAACGGACATGCTTATCACCGTCGTCGTTATGGTAATAATATATAACAACAACTATACAAAACTATTTTAATTTTACAATTATACTCCCTATCATCAAAATCTGGATCTGTCAATTTGTCATCATCATCATCGAATCGATCATTGTCTTAATAAAGAATTTAATAAAAAATTAAGTCGAAAGGTCAACCAGTTTATAGGTCAGTTATTTTGGTTCAAAACAAATTATTATTAATAATAATATTATTGTATTTTTAAACTATCTATTGCATCCATAATTACTTGCGTAGCATGTATACCAAAATTTGTCTTACAATAGTTTTCGTTTTTCAATTTTGAGTCCAGCTTATTTGTTCTTACTAGTTCTGAAACCCTGTTTACTGCAGCAAGACAGTCCATTCCAGATTGCCAAGTAAGTATAATTGCGCATTTATCGCAAACACTACCTTTTGCATTGGTTGCATATACCTTATTACAAAAAATGCATTTGTTGTATACCATTGATTTACCAGTTCTTGGAGCATTTATACCAAAATGAATGGTATTAAAACAGGTCATGCACAAATGCTGATTACACGTTGAACATGTGTGATATTCTTCATTTTTGGTACATCTTTCACAAAGTGTCATAGTTTGTCATCACCGTGTGGAAAGATACAGAATTATAGAATAATTGTGAGCTGAGTTGTTCATCTATTTACTATAGATGTTGATGCCCTTATATTAACTGCTTGCAAAAATGATGATAAATAAGGTGTGTGTATCGTCTTACCAATTGGCTTGTTGTATTTGGATATGTTCCCCACTATGACATAACGGACAATCTTTCTCTTGTCGACGTTTAAGGTCAAAAACTACTCCACAATTGTTGCAAACGTGTAGGTCTTGTACCACGTTCAACTCTAGATATTAATCATTATAAGGGTTAACATCAAAAAAATAATCGATATTTTATAGAGATTGGTCATATATATAATGCCTAAAATGATAAAGAAAAAGAAATTTTATAGCTGGGAACAGTTCACATGGGCTTTTATTATAAGCGCTCCGTCTTCTTTATAATTATATATTTGATATAGTTGTCATATGGATAAATGGCTTAGGCCACAAAGAAAAACAATTTTGGTAATAATAATTATCATAATTATAGTGTCGGGGATAATAATCATTATTGTTCTTACTCCTTTATTGCGGCCTCCTATTCCTCAACTACTCATTGATCGTAACGGAGTTACAAAGACCTATGAAACAAAAGGAGAAGAAAAATATGGTTTTGAGTATGAACATAGTAGTCGGTTAGAAAGAGATGAATTCTATTTAGAGGATGTAGCAGTAGTAGATGGCGAATATACAGCCTACATCAAATTAGACATAAAAGAGGACGACGACGATGAAATAAGTTTCAAATTGCGCGGAGGAAAACACAACGATGATCATAGGCTTGCTGGCAGATGTTATGCCATAGGGGTAGAATTCAATGGAGAACCGCATTTAGCGAAAGAATATCCAGAACACCCAAAAACTCCTAAATTTCAAAATGAAATAAAAGTAGCAGATAATGCACATAGAAATATTGGTGAACTCAATGGTAGATGGGTCGGTCTAAAAGTTATTATTTACAATAACAGAGATAATAGCGTTCAGATTGAAGTATATGTTGATAACAAAGGATTATTAGCTAATGATAATCCTGCAAATGATTGGAAATTATGGTGGACAGCTACAGACGACGGACATTGGACAAATAACGATGGTAAAAAAGGAGGCAAGCCATATTTAGAGTTACAAGGTAAAAAAGGAGGTACATCTGAAATGGTCTATATAAGGATTGACCAGATAGAAGAAGAAGGACAGACCGAAATTAAATATGAATCAGTAAGAGAGATAGATAGTTCCACTATATTGGAAAAACGTGTATAGCTAGAATTACTCATTGTGCTTTCGCTGTAAGGGAATCCTTATTCTTATGTTTTTACGAAAGATAAAAAGACAACCAACTCAAAAAGATGTCATGTATATGTATGTATATGTGTATATATATATACAACTAACGTAGAAGGACTTTACCGGTTAGTAAAAAAGTAGAAACCATAGAATATACTATTGACTATTGCTCCAATATTCTTAGAGAGTGTAAGCAAACAAGAAGGAATGGGTAAGATATTATTTGCAGTTTGTATTATTAGAGAATAGATTTACAACTTCTTTTGCTTGTTTTGTGATCGATGGCATACCAAATTAATTTTTCTTTGCTTTTTTTTAACGTATTAAGTGTAATGCTACTGTTTAATTTATTTAATATAACTAATTTAATTTAATTTTAGCCCATCAAATCTGGCTTAGCAAAATTTGTTTTACAAATTGTAGTATACGTAAAATCTAGAACAAAACTTAGTATGTGTTGACGTGGTATAATATACCGCTAAAAAAATAATTTGTTAATTTACAATAGCATATTATTAATACGACAAATATATAAATTGCAATATTGAGTAAATTTGCCAATCAGCATGATTTGTTAAATCATGCAAAGGATTTTATTAAAACAAGGATGGATGCCCTTAAAAAAGATATAGACCATTGTGTTAAAACTCAGCCTTATGCGCCATTTCCTGCATTGATTTATTGTTTTTCTAATATTGACTTACTTGGAGCTCTTTACACAGGAAGGGCTGATAAGGCTGCTCC
>DATFPS010000272.1:0-5163 GCA_035264705.1 Nitrososphaeraceae archaeon
TGAAAGGATTTTTTTAGCATTTATTCACTTATAGTCAAAGAATGAAAATTTAAACACCAAGAATCTGCTTTAGCAAAGCTCTATAGTCTACCTTTTGTTTAGCGCTTCCAGAAGAAGGTAGTTCAAAAATCAATGGAATAGGTTTTTTTGCTCGTATGTCTGTAAGCTGACTTCTTATTTCTTTTCCCAGATCGTCGCTTAATAATATTAGACCAATATCATTATTCATACCTATTCTATTAATTAAAGTGAGCGCATCTGATGAAGAGTCAGCTTTAATTCCTTGTACACCTGCAAGCTGAAAACTAGTAACAAATACTCTACTTCCTATTGCAACTATGCGCATCGTTCTCTAGTTGATTTATTTGCCATCCTTTTAATCTTTTTGAGGAAACATCACATTATACACGTTATGTAGAAGACAAGTCTGAAAAGTGGCTGCTTCAGTGATTATTGACGATAGAATTACAGACTATCGAAGTACAATCAAATAAATGATAAATAACAAGATATCAAGATTAACAGAAGACGCGTACTATCAGTAATTCCTACAACTATTGAAACATCGATCTTTCCCTTTATAGAATTATTTTCGTACTGCGTCTCTGGATATAATTTTTTTGTTTCTTCAGATCGATATTCGTTCAAAATTCAAATGACTTTACAAGAAACACCTAAGACACTTGCGACTTTTCACTTTTATTGTTCTGTTTATCGGACAGTTTCCCTGACAAGTAGTAGCATAATTTAATTAATATACAAAGACGCATTTAATTAACACGATCATAGTCTATAAAAGATTGGAGTATATCAGGGACTTTTCCCGTCTATGATATAGTGTTATTTTATTACCTCATTCTAAAGACAAAAAACAGACATGAGAATTTGCCTTAATTGATATACCGAAATTGTCCTATCTGTGATATTTATGCTGGCGGCATTCTATATATAGATATTGAATCTAAACATTCCAAATATGGATAGGTTCTTTCCTTTTTATGATCCCAGTAATATACATCATAGACAATGTTTTTATTCGGCTATATTGGGCTCGTTTTCGTTATAATCAATAAATAATTTTGAAGGCAAATGAAACCAAAACAGCCAAGGATTAAGGAAATTGTCATAAATAAAATCATCTGAATTAGCCGATAAACTGAATAGGAGTATATGGTAATCTATAAGCCAATTATGCCAACAGTTGCATTGTCGATCGCGGGAAGTGATTCAGGTGCAGGAGCAGGAATACAGGCTGATCTTAAGACATTTTCTGCTCTTGGTGTATATGGCTGTACCGCAATTACCGCTATAACTGCCCAAAATACTCGAGAAGTTACTAGCATATTTGACCTCCCCGACGATATTATCAGAAAACAGATTCGCTCTATTATGTCAGATATTCCTCCAGATGCAATAAAAATAGGGATGGTTCATAGAAAAGAAATCATTCAATCTATTTATGACTCATTAATGCGTACAAAAATTCCCATCGTGTTAGATCCGATTTTTGCAGCGGGAAGCGGATCGAAATTGCTCTTAGATAATGCTTTTGAGTCATTTGTCTCTGAATTAGTTCCCATTGCAACTCTAATTACACCGAACTTAATGGAGGCGGAAAAATTAGCGGGCATAAAAATCAAATCTGAAGGTGATGCGATTGAAGCGGCAAGGAAAATAAAAAAACTCGGTGTAGAGAACGTTATAATAAAAGGAGGACATTCAAATAGAAACAATGTCATAGATATTTTAGTCCACAGAAATGAGACAGTGTACAAACTATCTAATACTAGAATAGCTGTTAAGGAATCTCATGGTTCTGGATGTAACTTTTCAGCGAGTATCACAGCCCTTTTAGCAAGAGGCTTCCAACTGGTTGATGCATGTAAGATTGCAAATCAGTATGTACATAAATCTATTGGGAATGCGTTAAAATTGGGAAAGGGTCTCGTAGTTACCAACCCCATTTCTGATTTGTATGTAGATGCAAGCAGATATCATGTACTAAAAGAGCTACAACTAGCAACCATTGAGATTGAGGCAATGAACGGAATCGCAGGATTGCTACCTGAAACACAATCTAATATAGCCTATGCTCTGCCTGATGCCGTTGATACTTCCCAAATTGCTGGAGTAAAAGGCAGAATAGTTAGAATTGGTAAACTTGCTAGACCTGTTTCAAATATAGAATTTGGTGCCTCACGACATGTTGCTTCTGCAGTCCTAGCCTATATGACTATCAACCGCTCCATGAGATGCGCTATGAACATAAGATATGATAAAAAATTATTAAAAATCGCTAAACGTTTATTTGAAATTTCTGAATACCAAAGGATCACTGAACCAATGAGTTTGAAGAAAAAAGAAGGTAAGACTATAATATGGGGTATTAAGACTGCACTTCTAAATAATCCTGCCGCAGAAATTGTTTATCACAAAGGAGAGTTTGGTAAAGAGCCCATGATCATGATCTTTGGTACAGAACCGAAGGATGTTTTGAATAAAATAAAAAAAATATTGAACAATTATTGAGATTGATGATTCTACCTTATATAGCAGTCATTAAGAATGACGATGAGATATGAAAGCAGTAATCCTTGCTGGCGGATTGGGAACCAGATTGCAACCATATACTTTTTTTATTCCTAAACCTATGTTGCCTATAGGAAATAAGCCACTTCTTGAGCACATACTTGAATGGCTAAAACAGAGTAATGGCATAGATCAAATAGTTATTTGCGTAAGTTACCTCCATCGAATAATAGAGGACTATTTTGAGGATGGAGGTAGATTTGGGATGAAGATAGAGTATGCTAGGTCAGAAAGACCCTTGGCTACAGCAGGACAATTGAAGAGCGCAGAAAAATTGTTAAATGAGACTTTTGTATGTTTGTATGGAGATTCAATCTACGAATTCAATCTTGAGAAGATGATTGATGAGCATAAACAGTCGAAAGCATTGGTTTCGATGGCGTTATTATCTTATAAAACAAAACTAAAATACGGTTTTATAGATCTTGACGGAAGAGAGGATAGAATCATCAGTTGGAGAGAAAAACCTGAGGTTAGCGGTCTAATCAACATTGGCTGTTATGTCATGGACCCCTCGTTCCTTACCATTATTCCCAACTCAGGTGCATTCGGGATGGATGATGCAGTAAGGAAAGCTCTTGAACAAAAGAGAGTCGTAAAAGGATTTAGAATAGGATCATCTGGCTTTGTTGATATAGGTGATAAGAAATCTTATCTTGAGGTATACAAAAAATATGTTAGAAAATTGGGTAAGATATAGGAGATATAATATGCTCCTCTATCTTGAAATGTTTTTTTACTTTGAAATTTTCAATTAGGAAGATATATTATTCTTGGTTAAGACGATGATCTGATATCCGCTTTAAAGAAAAGTATAGCCAGCGACGACATGATGTTTTTTTGGTTATGATGAAAATGTATAAGGAAGAGGTGCCTTGTGTCAACAGTCTTATAAATAATCTAGCCCACGATTTTCTTTCCAGAGATTAATTCTCTGATGTAGCCAGGGATAAAAACTTGCATTGCCATTTTCAAACTCCTTCTTAATGATGCTCACAATATTCCTTGAGACATTTCCAGGCTGTCCATAAATGGGTTTTTTATTCTTTAAATTGAAGCCTAAACTCTGATTTTTATCAAATGCTTCTCTAACCATAGAGGTAATCCAAGACGGATTTACGGGTGGAATAAGGATATTACTCTTTGCTTCAAATACCGTTTCCGGTCTGTCAGTATTTAATCTCACGGTTAATGATAATACTTCGGAAAAATATAAAAGCTCTTCCTGCATAGAGCCAGAGTCAGTCATCTCTGCCCAACAATGCCCGCTATCGAGAAATTCAATGACGCGTGAGTACTCTTTCCATAATGGAGTAATGATAAACTTATCCGGAAAATCTAGAGAAAGATTATATAATTTTTCTTGTAAATTATAGGACTTCAAAGCAGAGGCGGTGGCATTTAGCATTACAAGAACTACTTTGTGTTCTGTTTTTTCTATCAGGTCGATAAGTCCATTAACAATAGAAGTAAATCTATGACGGGTAAGATTCTCTCGCCTATGAATATCCATCCTTATCCATTGACCATTCTCTAATCTTGGATAAATATCAAATATACTTTCCGAAGATTTTTGTCTGCGTTTTAAATGGATTGCGTCAACTACTGAATTACCAACTACATAAATTAATTCTTCAGGATATCCTTCTCTAACAAGATTATCTTTATTGAGCTGTGTTGGCGCAAAAAAATATTTTGTTCCTGCGGAACAAATCCATGTGTCAATTTGCTCTGGAAATGGTTCTTCTCTTGCTAGAAACCATTCACCTTGAAATTGATCAGCAATGAACTGTTCTATAATACTTTTGGTCGGTTCTTGATGAATTTTTAAATGCTTCATTGCCTTCGGGCTCATAGATCTCAATCCAGCTTCATTCTGTGCTACCTTTTGTCCCATACCAAAAACCCAAGCCAGAGGAGCGATTCCAGCAACCAGGGTATCTCCATGGACAACTGGAAGCAATTGTGATTCTATGCCGAATTGGTTTGTACAATATCTTCCAAACGATCCAAATTTAAGAATCAGTTCACTCGCTTTCTCCATCAGATCCCCACGAATTTGCAAATTGCAGCCAACAGTATTTTCTAAATCGAATTCTTTTATACCAAAACCTAACAATTCGTCAAAATGCTGACCAGTGTCTATAACAAATACGGGTAATTTCTCTTTTATTGCTTCTACCACAATTGGTGCCTGTTTATAAAAATCGGGTTTGGTTCCAATAACGATGGATAAGACAGGGCTATTTTGTGATTTAGCCAAACTAAAAATATTATCTAACATCTGCTTTGATATCTTGATTGGAAGCAGGTTTCTCGATAAATTGATATCTAATTGATTATGTTTCTCATTCAATGAATTTCCTCTTCTAAATTTTGATAGTTTTTTGATTTTTTGAATGAATGTATGCCTAGAATTGCAATCCCCATACCAGCGACTATAAAATTATAAGGAATAATATCGATTCCGCCAACAATGAACTGTTCATTAATTTTCAGAATTAACGTCCATGAAGCAATCATACCCGCTATCAAAATTATCCCTGTTGTTATCAAAATGATTGCGGCATGTAT
>DATFPS010000273.1:0-3568 GCA_035264705.1 Nitrososphaeraceae archaeon
TCATAGAATACCTCCGTTCGTTTTATATACACATTCGAGTAAATTTCTAGCCAACCGTGTATAAAATCTTTATCTGGTAAAATAATAATAATATCTATATCCTTTATTGGCAGATGTAGGATGGAAGAATTCCTTGTTCTCAAAATCCACAAAAGAAGTAACCTTATGTGGAGAAGATTTGTGAGAACCCATCTATAATATCATAAAGTGAATACCAAACCGACAAGATAGTCGCTCACATTCCTGTCATGACACGTACAGGCAATGCTTTTGAATAGGTAATGACAAGAATGTTCTCATCAACGTTCTTTACTTTTGTAATGAGAGTGGCTAATCAATAATTTCTTAGAATTCTTCTGTAATGATATAATCAGCGTATACATGCTCTAAAGCTTTTGTTTCTCCAAACAACTATCATCATTATTATTCTCTTTGATCCTGAACTTTCTTTATCTTTTTTGTTTTTTCTTCCACTAATCTTTATTGCTTTATTGAATCGTTAAGATATTTTAATTCTTTCTTTATCACCATGACTCTGAACTTTGAGATACTGATTCATTATCATTTTTTGCAGTTGTAGAAGTTTGCTTATTTGATTTTATCTTTGTTTGTATTTCATCAGAAGGAATTTCGGTGGAAGGAGATTGCTCAACTGGATCGGACTCTCTGTCAACTATTTTTTTATCGCCAATTCTTTGTTCAGTTAGTTGATCTTGACTTTCAGTTTGAATTTTGTTGCTTCGCTTCTTCATATCTAACTTCATCCTTTAGCCCAGATCTTTTAAATCGTCTTTACTTTCTGACACGGTAATAATTACATTGGATAGTATCAAATATAAAAATAGGTAGATAAAGTATGTAAATAGGTAACTATTTGGTGAACCATATCTTTTAATTTATTTTCAGAGAGATAGAGATAGAAAATCTTAATAAGCATTTTTACTACGAAGACTAAGATAACGTGAAATATTGTATGGCATCAAGTTGAAGGCATAGTCTATGCGCATTACTACTCTATTAAAGAAATATGGTAAGAGCAGGTGGGCTATCTAGGTAAGGAGTTTATGGTTACTAATATTAGACAATTCGTAGAGGAAAATTTAAGAAATTATTGACATTTTAACTCATCAGCATATGGCTCAATATCAGGAGAGAAAAATATTAGATCCAATGGTATCTGACTCCTCTCCCTCCCTTTACCCAAAGTATTGTTTCATATATATGCACGTTTTGTAACTGAAAAAGTGTATCATAAGAATGAAAAAAAATTCCTATCTGCTACTAGAGTCAGCAGCCAGTAAAAATAGTTGTTTGGAATCTAATAGCTAAAAAATTTCCAATTAATGGATGACGATATTTGCATGACATTGCCAGCTATTTCTTATCTAAAATTTCCATTCTGCCTTAAAAAAGATCAGATTGAAGCAGCGCATGTATGGGTTACAAATGGTTTTAGAGGTACAATACTTTATAGTAGTGGCACAGGCAAAACCGAAATAGCTTTTGAATGTGCAAGAAGAGCAGCAAGAGATTCGACCCTTATTACAATAGATAAAGAATGCTCCTCCTCTAATGATTCATGTTATTCCTCTTTCAATATTTTGTATCTTGTTCCACGAATAGTATTAATTGAACAGAATTATAGAAGGCTCCTAGCCTATGGCATACCACCAGAAAGAATAGGAGTTTACTTTGGTGAACGCAAACAGATACGAGAGATAACAATAAGCACATACAATAGCATAATCAATAATCTTGATCTTGTACGTAAATCTAACATGGTAATATTTGATGAGGTCCACTTGATAAGCAATACAGCAAAAACATTTAGCAAAATATTTGATGTAATTGTAGAGGATCATAACAAAGCTATCTTGGGCTTGACTGCTACAATAGATGAAACAGACCATCGGTATAGTACCATTATGGCGCTATTGCCTCCAGTAAAAAAATATCCAATAAAAGATGCAGTAAAGGATCGTAGACTCGCTAGACCAATAATTATTCCCCTGAAGGTAGATCTAACAGAGGAGGAACAAAAAATATATGATAGCTGCTCTGCCAAAATCAAGAATATTTCTAATCGCTTTAAGAAATATGACGCTAAATCAATGTCTCTACTATTATCTAGAGGGGGCTTCGTTAGTGGATTGGCTAAGGCATGGTTTTTAAACGTTAGAAAAAGAAAACTTCTGCTCAGTTGTGCAGAAAATAAACTGTCAACATCAATAAATACCATAATAAAAAAACATCCAAATGAACGTATTATGATATTTAGTGAATCACTTGATTCCATCAATAAACTTAGAGATAGATTAGTATCAGAAGGAATAAAGGCAATGGCAATAGATAGCAAAATGAACTCTGCTGAAAGACAAGTGATCCTATCTAAATGGGGTAGAGACTTTTATCCTCTGCTCTCTGTTCATACACTAGAGATAGGATATGATGTACCACAAGTTAGAATCGAAATTATTTTAGCAAGCACCTCTAATATGAATCAAGTTATCCAAAGAATAGGAAGAGTAATAAGAAAATATGAAGGTAAAGAATTAGCTTTAATTTATGTAGTATATGTTTCAGACACTAAGGATGATAATATACTTAATGTGGTAAAGAAAGCAATAGATACAAAACAAGAAGAAAGAAGAGAAGGTAAAGAAAAAGAAGATCAAAGTAATATGAAAAGACGCCTTCAGGGAGCATATAACCTAATAGAATTAAGTTTATATGAACCTGTAATAGTTGAAGAAATTCACAACCAAAAAAAATTGTTCAGAGTCAGAAGCAGCAAAGAAAAAAGCAAATTCTATGATGTAGATGCTGAAAACAAAACATGTTCTTGTCCCGACTTCAAATTTAGACTAACAAAATGCAAACATATTCTTGCTATTGAGTTTGTATCAACACCAGATACATCCACCACAGCGGCAGCTTAGAGAATATCTTAATTTTTAAGATAATATAATTTAGTATTTGTCTTCACATCCATCGAAGTACTCTTATATCATTGGCAAATTTTTATGATGCCTTTTCAAAAGTCAAGTCAACAACTGGACCAAAGTGGGAGCCGATTCCTAGCTGATATCACAATGTAATTCAATGATCTGTCAAATTATACGGATCAAATACAGGAATTACAATTGTATTGTTTTGATCGAGAAATGATTCTATTGGATTTATGTTGACACTTATTATATTTCTGAATAAGCAGATTTGGTTTTAACTCATTAAATGTATCAATATCAATTCTATAAAAACTCGATTTTCAATAGAACATTATGTAACAGTAATGTGCTTTAGAATACTACCTTATTAGTCTCATTTAATGACAAAGAAATAGAATTGATTGACCACTATGATAATATTAAGAATACCACTATAACTGCAAATGCAGCAAAATACGATAATCAAAGATATTGTTATAAAGATCCATATTCAGAAAGAAAGATTAATCTAATAACAGAAGGTTTAGAACCACGATATGCCAACTCTTTAGGAAATCTATCAAAAGAGAATGCCATCGCAATTGTAGATTTTATATTAAATACCAAAATAGAGATTAATC
>DATFPS010000274.1:0-5421 GCA_035264705.1 Nitrososphaeraceae archaeon
ATTGAAATTGAGCAACGTTTTAGAATGTTTTGTCATATTTATTATTGTATCTATTCAAGAACTCAACTAAATGTGTCCATACTCAATAGCTTCATTTACTGACAGTAATCTGGTTCCTCTCTGGTTATTAGATAAAGAGTTAACAAATCAAGTTAATACAACACCGAGTTATCCGCTACATATCTACTTTGGTCGGAGAGCTTCAATAGGTGTAATTCTCGATGCTTTCCAGGCAGGAAGAAGTCCTGCTATTATACTAAGTCCAACGGAAATCATCCACACATTGATCATATCCATCGGAAGATAAACAGGATCGAGTGGTGGACCTTCTCCAGGGCCAGCTCTGGTTAGTAGATACCCTCCACCAATACCGGCTAGCAATCCCAATGTTGCTCCCATAATACCAATTATCAAAGCTTCAACTAGAAAAAGAGCTAGAATATTACTTTTCTGTGCACCAAGAGCCTTAAGGGTTCCAATTTCACGAATTCTCTCAATAACTGATGTATAGAGTGTTGTGATAATTCCAACTGCTCCTACAATTAATGAGATAACAGCAATACTTAAAAGAAATGCATTAATCCCCCCAGTGAATTCCTGAACTGTCTTTAAGATCGCTTTGACAGTCGTGATTCCTATATCATTACCATAAAGACTTCTAATTTCTTGTTCTACTGCATCTACAAATTCACTTGACTGAGCAACTACGAATAAAGAATCAAACTTACCTGACTTTTGAAGGAAGGCATTACCTGCGGCTGTGTTAATGACAACCGAGTTGTCTATAGTTGGATTTCCAGTGGATTCCATAACTCCTGTTACAACAAAATTCTTTGATTCTTCCTGAGACTGACCTGTTATATCATCGACAAAAGAATACTTTGCTCTTACGCTCTGACCCAGACTGATAAAGGGTGTTTCTTCTCCTGGTGGATTGGCCACGTTCTCAGCTATAATCATGGCAGAAGGGTCATTTTGTCTTAATGTGGAACCCTCTACAAGTTCTAACGTCGGAGCAATTATAAATAATTTTTGTGGATCCATAGACAAAACTGCATTATTTTTAGATTCACCCTTAGACTCTAGCGTGATATCTGCTTGATAGGAAGGAATAACTTCATCTATAAATGGAAGTGAATTTAATCTATTCATGACAGCTGCGTTTAACGTAATTTTTGGTGCCTGTGGTGCGCCCGCTCCTCCTACAGGGGAACCATTCTCGTCTTGTACTACATTGCTTACGAACAGTATGTTGGGTGCAAGATTATTGAATTGATTATTAAAAAACTCTGAGAATCCCGCACCGAATCCATTAACTGCAACCAGAAGACTGCTTCCTGCCATCACCATCAAAATAGTGAGTATGGATCTAACTTTTCTTTCCTTAAGCGCATCAAATGATAATATGAAAACTTCTTTTATATCCAATCTATTTCTCTATCCTTTCTTCCTCTCATCAATTATACCGTCGCTTTTTTTATCAGTCGGTCCGTCCGAAAGAGAACCCATGTCCTCTTCTTGTTGTACTTGTTCTTTCTGTGTCTTATTATTATTATCTATACCTAAAATCCTAGAAATTTTTGATTTTGATCTTCTTTTTTTGAGAAAAACTATAGTTGCTACTATAACACCTATTACTAGTATGGCTAATATAGGAATTATAGCAGGAGTGTTTCTATCACCAGTACTACTACTGATTCCAAAAATGCTTTGTCCTTCGTCATTGGTTTGTTGTACAGGCTCATAATCGACTGATCCATTTATTGTTAATTCATGAGGTATTCTGAGATTGTCTCTGTAGGAAACTTTAAGGAAGACAGGATATGTTCCAGCTTTAGTACTGTTATCAATAGTAAGCGGAATACTAAATGGTAAAGGAGAATTTTCTGTAAGATCACCAAGATACTGTTGTGAGGCAATGTTTCTTACAAGACTTTTTTGTTCTGGTAAAGAAGGTTTAAGCATTTCCACCGTTGTAAAAAGTGCAACTGTATTTCCTTCATTTAAAAGATTTCCAACAAGATTTGGCCTATCACCTATAATGTTAACATCAAGATCGTATGCTCTTACTCTGATTTCGCCATCTACATAAGATCCTAAGTTAATGGTTTCAGTAGTTGATTGTTCATCTGTTACATATTGTATTTTCACACGAAATTCTATTGGCTTTCCAATAACATCTTCTGATGCAAAGACATTGGTAGACAGATTCAGCTTGGATTGTGCTATCAAGTTCTCAAAAGTCCATTTCGAATTTCCAAGTATTTTAACTGTATCTGCTTGAGACGTAAGAGTGATCACTAGATCAGTTACAGGTATTTTTCCCTGGTTGGCAATGCTGAACTGCAGTTCTTGGATCTTGCCTGCTATTAGAACAATGGAGGAATTTTGGTTATCAGAAGAGACACCTGCATCGACGTTCAAAATGGATTGTGGAGGTTTCGGAGAGATGACAAGTCCAACTGATTGATCAGAACTCTTTCTGTTACCATAGGCATCTCCATATGATATTTGTAGATCAATATTCTGCACCGTCTCACTAGCAGAATTACTTGGATAAACTAATGGATTTATTTCGGCTGTTCTATTAGCAGGAATAGTACCAATATCAAATGTATTATTTCCTATGTTTATCAACGGAATAGATTCCCTTCCTTCCCCACCATTAGCAGTAGATGATGAATTGCTACTCAAAAGAGAATTACTTGTACCAGCAGCTTCATTGACCGAGACAATGACGCCACTAGCATTAGCAGTACCCTTATTCTTTATAGTTATATTTACCATATTAGAAGAACCTGGGATTAAATGATATTTCTCTGATATTACATCCAAAATAACTTTTCCTGTAACACGGAAAGGTATTGCAATATCTTCCACTGTAATTTGTCCAGTTTCAAGGATCTTTGAGTATACCAAATCAAGTGAGGCTATGTATGGTCCTACGTTTGCATTTTTTAATACACTCATCTCAAAATAAAGAGTAAATGTTTCTCCTGATTTGATAATTGAATCATAACTGTCTACTGCGTATTCTGGTAACTCTGACACATTCTTCCCTATGTCAGCTGCAGGTATTACTCCGATGGCTTTGAAACCAGGTGGAAGACTCAGATATCCTTTCACAGCCGTAATATCCGAACGCGCCTTGTTAACAAGGACGACTGCAAGCGTAGCTGTACCTTCTCCAGGACCCACTTCTCTCTTGACTGCATCGTTAGTGCTGGTATTTGACGTAGATATGGTATTATCGTCGGTCCAGTATGAATCTTGGAAAGCAGGATCCAAATCAGTCTGAGCATTTGAATTTGCTAAAGTCCAATTAGAAGATGACATAAGTATCATTATACCAATAAGAGAATATACAAAAAATATTCTTGACGATTTTTTGATTCGACAAGATATTGCGTTCTGCTGTTTTTTCTCTCTTTTGTGACTAGATACTATATTTGTCATATTTTAGTTAATAGCCTCTTTTTCTATTATTCCATCTTTTAGATGGATAACCCTATCTGTTGCTTTAGAGAGATCCGGATTATGAGTTACCATTATTATTGTTCTTCTAAACTTGTTTGAAAGCATCTTTAGCAAATTAAAAACGTCGTGTCCTGTCTTCGTATCGAGATTGCCAGTTGGTTCATCTGCAAGAATAACTGCAGGATTATTCAAAATAGCTCTTGCTATTGCGACTCTCTGTTGTTGTCCACCACTTAGATTTGAAGGTGATGATTTAGCCTTATCTTTAATTCCAAGAATATCTAATAATTTTAATGCACGGTCAATTCTTTCATTCTTTTTCATTCCAGCCAGAATTCCTGGAATTTCGACGTTCTTTAGAACAGTTGTTCTATTAATCAAATTATAGGACTGAAATATAAAACCTATTAAGTTGTTCCTCAAAAGAGCAATTTCAAAATCATTGAGCGAGAAAATATCTATATCTTTTATGAAGACTTTTCCTGCGGTAGGCCTGTCTAAAGCTCCTATAATGTTTAATAATGTTGATTTTCCACTGCCAGA
Organism: Nitrososphaeraceae archaeon; assembly: GCA_035264705.1. Taxonomy (GTDB): domain Archaea; phylum Thermoproteota; class Nitrososphaeria; order Nitrososphaerales; family Nitrososphaeraceae; genus JAJNBK01. The sequence continues at coordinate 4,021 of DATFPS010000274.1, forward strand.
AGGTCCGACAATAGACACAAATTCACCTTTCTTTATTCTAAAGCTAATATCATGAAGTACAGCCATGCCTCCTGCTGGTGAATAAAAAATCTTAGACAGGTTTTCAACCCTTAATGTGTATGTTTCTCTCTCGTCATTATTTCTCTTGTCTGTCTGATTATCCGTAGTAGCCATTTAAATCATAACACTATTTTTTGTTGCGTATGTGTAATATTTTTATTACTCATTCTTAATATAATTTATAATACATCACCATCAACACTTGTCTGTCAGTTTTCAAAGTACTTAAATCAGAGATATATCCTTTTAAATTAAAGTCAAATGTTACATCGTCATCACCAAAGTCAAAATGATTTTCTCTTTTTTCTTGTAGCTGGATTCCATTACTCGTATTGTAATAGATCATCCCGTCGGGCGTTTCTCTTGATAAAAAGTCGTTATCCAATTTTCTGAAAAACATATCATTTTCTTCTCCAATACACAGTGGTCGCTTGCTCGATACAACCTTGTAATGAGTCCTCTGAGTATTGCCCATATAACTCGTACGTTCTCCTTATGTACGGTATTAATATGGTATCATCAACAGCTTCTCTCAATTTGTGGTGTCGTCATATCTCACAAGTCTAGTTATGAAATAACTTTCAATGTTCCTGCGATTTATTCATCTAGCAATAACGTATGAAAGGATTTTGAAATTTTTTCTAGTTGGAAAATTCTCGGTAATGTTATTGCACAGAGTTGTCATAATCAGCAATAGACTGACGGATAAATATAACTTTAGTTGAACTGTCTGGTTGATTTCACAATACTTCAAAGTGACCATAAAGATAAGCCAAAGTCAACATCAACTCCATACCATCTTAATACGTTTTAATTTAAATTTCACAAGAACTCAACTTAATGCTTTCTCATTTTAGTAGTCAAGGGGTTATCTAATCATTTTTTCTGAATCTAAGTAATTGATAAAAACTGCCTTCATTGCAGATACAAGAGTTCTGTTTACATATATTGTCATAATTATTTCTACTATATTGTCGTCATACATTGTCTAACGTTCTTTTATTAAAAAAAATTCATTGTGCAAAACAGGTCAACGATATGAAGAATAGGTCAGAGATTGAAATCATGGCATCCATATTGCGTTGTGCAACAACTAATTGGGAATATAAAACTACTATTATGAATAATGCATCAGTATCACATTCACAATTAATTAGATATCTTGCTATTGCAGAAGATAGAGGTCTAGTTGAATATTCAAAAATAACCGGTCTCTATAAAACTACAGAAGCAGGATTAACATTCTTAGACAAACATGAAGAAATTCTTCGTCTTTTACCTTCAATTACAGATTTACCTGATTTGATTCTTCATCACTCTGAAGAGAATTCGGTAGTAAGT
>DATFPS010000275.1:0-3993 GCA_035264705.1 Nitrososphaeraceae archaeon
AAAAGAAGAGAAAGATATGTTAGTTTACTCTTTAGACAAAGACAATGAAGACTTCCTTAAATAACAAAGATGTTCTTAGCCTGCAAGATCTGAGTTCAGAGGAAATTCTTTCTATTCTAAGATTATCTGGTAATTTAAAAAATGAACTCATGAATGGAGACGGAGAAAAAGCAAGTCAATTATTAAAGGGCAAAGTACTTGGCATGATTTTCCAAAAGCCTTCGACTAGAACTAGAGTAAGTTTCGAGACGGGCATCTTTCAGCTTGGTGGAAACGCATTATATCTTAGTACTAATGATATGCAGTTATCCCGCGGAGAATCGATAGAGGATACTGGCAGAACGTTATCTCTCTATGTCAATTGTATTGTAGCTCGCGTTTATGAGCATGCTGATGTACAGATGTTAGCTGACTCTGCTTCTATTCCTGTTATAAATGGCCTTTCTGATACTTTTCACCCATGTCAAATACTTGCAGATCTGCTAACAATTCAAGAACACAAGAAAAAAATGAAAGGATTGAATCTTGCATGGATTGGAGATGGGAATAATGTATGTAATGACTTGTTGTTAGGTTGTGCAAAAACAGGCATCAATATGACGGCAGCCTGTCCCCATGGTTATGAACCTTTGGAACAAATAGTACGACTGGCAAGAGAGGAAGAACAAAAAACTGGAGCTGAGATAACTATTACTGACGACCCGCTTCAGGCTACCAAGGATGCAGATATTATAGTAACTGATACATTCCTGTCAATAGGAAAAGATCAAGAAAAGACTACTCGGGAAGAAGCTTTTCTTCCAAGATATCAGGTAAATTCAGATCTTTTAAAAAATGCAAAAAGGGATGTAATATTTATGCATTGTCTTCCTGCAAAACGTGGACAAGAAGTTACCTCGGAGGTGATAGATGGGAGATCATCAGTAATATGGGATGAGGCTGAGAACAGATTACATGTTCAAAAAGCTCTAATGTGTATGTTGATGTTAAGAAAAGAAAGAAATAATATTTTAAATCGATATAAATAGCAGACTCTAATAATATTATGTCAAAGTAACTATAAAAGTTTAAAAGTTTTTAAAATGAAACAAATAATCAAATAAGAAAGGTTATTTTTAGTGTTATAGGTGTTTCCTTACATCTTCACAGTTGTTTGTGTGTGTATCACCTTTACTTTGGTCAAAGTCTATTATCACATCAAGACCATCTCCACCCTCAAGCAGTCATTTCCAGCTTCTCCATAAAGTTCATCATTACCTTTTCCAGCTACTAGAAGGTCATCATCAAATCCTGCGAAAATAACATCATCTCCTCTTCCAGCATACAGTTCATCTCCTCCGCCACCTTCTAGATTATCATCGAAACGACCCTGCAATACATCATTATCAGCTTTACCATACATACATTCTCCAGGTCACATCCAAGCATTAGATCAGATCTATTAGTATCATCAGTGGTATAATACTACCAATAGAACAAGCTGTCTCTATTACATTATAACCCCATTACTCTGTAAGCGATTTCAGTGACTCTAAAAGAGACAACACCGAACAAATTAATACTATTCTTGTTGAAATCCCTTTTTCATATATATTTAATTCATTACAACTTATAATAGATATGAATCAAAAATTCGAATAATATTATAATAAACTTAATAATATGTAGAAATTTTTAGTTAATGGATAAAACTTCTTCAATACTTGCAGGATGTGTGTTAGAATTATTTTATTTAACTATAGTTCTTTATAAAGTATATTGATACTCTCCGCTTTACATCGTTCCGAAATAGTCTATAAAATGTGCCGATCCCGATATGGAGGAAAAGAATGACTTAATTTGTAAAGAGAAGAAAATTTTAGAACAGAAATTTGATATAATACAATTTAAAAATGACAATAAAACAACTATACAAAATATATTTTGTTATTATTCTAAACTCTATTAGTTTTCCTATTTAATCAGCCCGCTTTCACAGGATAAGTCAGCAAATTTCATACGTCAGAATTTCTTATAGGCCTAAATATTTTTGAGATTTAAATGGTATAAAGGATCGGATTATGTTCAGATATCTGTTAGTAAGAGTGAGATTGCTTTGCTTATTCCTTATATAACGCTTAGCCAAATGAAGTAATGGATCCGTAGTATTGCTATTTTTAAGCATTATTTTGGCTTTTTATAAGGATATTTTCCATGTCACTGTTATTAAGGATCTTGTACAATTTATTTAATCGCTTGACATTGAAAAAATTTTATAAGATGAATCAAAGTGAACGTTTACGCTATCTAAAAAAAATAACAGAATTGTCTGCACAGGATATTGCTATATTACAAGATCCTTCATCCGCCTTCAGCTTTGACAATGCTAATACAATGATAGAAAATGCAATAGGTATATTTACTCTTCCATTTGGTATTGCAACAAACTTCGTAATTAATGGCAAAGAATATCTTCTACCAATGGCTATAGAAGAGCCTTCCATAATTGCAGCGGCAAGCAAAGCGGCTAAAATTGCAAAGAGTAAGGGAGGTTTTATAGCAGAAGCAGACGAATCAATTATGATAGGTCAAATACAGATAGTCTCATTACCTATTTCTGAAGAATCTGCGAAAATAAACATTGTGTCTAGTAAGAAAGAAATATTAGAGTTGGCTAGCTCAAAGAGCAGATTCGCTGTTGTTAAAGATCTGCAAGTAAGACAAGTTCAAGACAAAAGCCAACATAATAAAGGAGTTATGCTTCTTGTAGAATTAGTCGTTGATACTAAAGATGCCATGGGTGCAAATATAGTAAATACAATGTGTGAATCAATAGCTCCAGTAGTAGAACAGTTAACTGGTGGCAAAGTTATATTAAAAATAATTTCAAATTATGCAACAAAGAGGCTTGTAAAATGTAAAGCAATCTTCGACAAGAATGAGCTAGGAGGACAAGATATTGTGGAGCGAATCTTGTACGCATACGCTTTTGCATATTCTGACGTATACCGCGCTGTAACTCATAACAAAGGTGTAATGAACGGTATTGATGCAGTTGCCTTGGCTACAGGCCAAGACTTTCGTGCAATCGAGGCTGGAGCCCATGCATATGCTGCCAGAGACGGTACCTATAGATCAATGACTAGTTGGAATAAAACAGAGGAAGGCGATTTAGCAGGTGAGATAGAACTACCAATGGCTACTGGAATAGCGGGAGGGGTCGCCTCAGTCCATCCAATGGCCAAACTTGCATTAAAAATTCTTGGAGTTAAAACTGCCAAGGAACTTGCAATTATATTAGCTGCTGCTGGTCTTGCTCAAAATTTTGCGGCTATTAGAGCACTAGTATCTGAGGGTATCCAGAAAGGACATATGAGATTGCATGCTAGAAAAATTGCTGCAGCGGCAGGTGCAACAGGTAATCAAATCGAAATAGTTGCCAATAAAATTGCAGAAGAAAGAACTGTAAATGTAGACAGAGCAAAAGAAATTCTTGCATTGATAAATAAGGATAATTATAGTAACTAAACATAAAAGTGTCTTGTAATAAGGTATTCTCTTTAATATTGAGGTTATAAGGTGTTGTACATTCTCAATAGACAATAGTACCATGAATGAGATTGACTATTTTGGAATGTCTACAAAAAGCATTTTAGAGTTTTTCTAATTGAAATGAAGTTCTGTGTTACTCAACTTAAGATCTATGAACAATATCGTTTAAAGATAAATTCAATCAAGCTCAAAATTGTTAACTATCCTAAAAGAAGAAGAAAAAGGTAAAAAATAATATCATTTATAACGTCATTACTTACGTAAACTTCCTGACATTTTACTATATGTTTGAATGCAATAGAAATTACTAACGAAAGTTATCTCATCGTCATTTAAGGCAACAATATTTCCATGGAAATCGATTTTGCCTTCAAGCATTTGGAACCATGAAAGTCAAATCATTCAGAGTGTGGCTTGACAATTTTGACTTTGATATAGGAGACAAAGAGGTGTAAGGCGAGA
>DATFPS010000276.1:0-2455 GCA_035264705.1 Nitrososphaeraceae archaeon
TGGAATGTTCGAAATACTATATTTGACTGAAAATCCTCCCTCTATACTCCAGGCAAATTCAACAGGAGGAACGGTCATACACTCATATCCTTGCATCGAAATGTAACGCGCTCCTTCACCAAAAGATGAAAATCTGATATCTACATCTGAATCTCCAAGTCGTTCTGCCAACATCTTCATACGACTTGCATGGCCAAGACCAACCCCATAAGGTGTAAAATAGGCTTTCGCCAAATTAAGAGATTTAAAAAGGGTTGATTATATATTACTTAAAAGACGAAAATGTTTGCTATATTATAGCAGTCAGTTTGTAATTAAAAAGATTAAAAAGAGCAATTGTTTAACGAGGGAGCAACGAATGCAGTGTTTGTTAGGAGAACAAGAAAATAATGAGAGGTTCTGATTGCAACAATAATAATAATAATCATAATAATCTGATCTATCTGACATTCGTTGTATTACTTGTTATTTTATTATTTTCTTGTTTTCCTAATCAGACATTTGCATCGATCCAGTCAGACTTAGATAGAATAGACGCTAAGGGTCTTGTTATATTAGAAGGAGCCAGTTTGATCGATGGCACCGGTTCTCCGCCACGTAATGATTCAGTAGTTGTTCTTAAGGACGAACGGATACTGACAGTAACTGATAAAGGAAACTATACAACGTATCCAAAAGACTCAGAGATCGTAAACTTAACAGGTCGTTTCCTTATACCAGGCTTATTTGATATGCATGCACATGTTGCAGGCGTATTGGATTCGTCATATAACCAGACAGTCTCTGAGAATACATTAAAGGCATTATTAGATAATGGAATCACAACTATTCGTAATCCGGGCGGCCCTACGAAGGAGTCAGTTGCACTCCGTGATGCTGTAGCCGCAGGCCAAATCAAAGGTCCTCAGATCTTTACTGCAGGGAGACTAATTAACGACCTGCCATTTCCAACTAGGTTCGTAGAGACTATAGCAAACACAGAGGCAGAGGTCAGAAAAGAAGTAAAGAGTCAGGCGGATGCTGGTGTTGACTATGTCAAGTTGTACGTTGGACTTTATCCTAACTTAGTAAAAACTGCTATAGATGAAGCTCATAACCAAGGAATAAAAGTCATAGGACATTTGTATCTGACTAGTTGGACTGATGCTGCAAACCTAGGAATTGATGCTCTTACACATGGAGTTCCAGTAAGCCCATTCTTATTATCAGAAGATAAACGAGAGATTTTTATTGAGAATGGTCGTGGGCCTTTTGACCACTTTTTGTGGCTTAATTTGGTAGAACTCAATAGTACAAAAGTTAATGAAATGATAAATGCATTAGTAAAAAATAAGGTTCCTGTTGATCCTACTTTGAGTATATATGAAGCCATGCTAAAAGATGATTCTCAAAATCAACATCTTTGGTCCAAAGTCTTACAGCTGACTAAAATATTGTATGATCATAGAGTTACAATCATGTCGGGTACAGATATACCAAACTTTGGACTTATTCCAGGCATAAGTTTACACCATGAGCTTGAGCTCTTAGTCAAGGCAGGTATCAACCCATTAAATGTCATAAAGATTTCCACTAGCAACGGAGCAGAAGCATTAGGGATACTTGATGATGTTGGAACAATAGAAGCTGGAAAGCAAGCAGATATGATTATACTTAACGCAAATCCAATCAGAAATATTAGAAATATAGGGGCTATTGAAGGAGTAATCGAAGATGGCCAGTTCTTCAATGATAAATAAAAGAAACAATAGCAATGAAGTAAATCATACACAAGTCAAAATAAATATGTGTATATGCCATGCAGAATTGCGCTTCCAATAGCATTAGACGAATAGAATTTTGTACGCGATTAGCAGATACTATACTAAAAATCAAGTTTATGTTATTCTCTCTCTTAAATTCTTTGATCGATGAGTCAGTATTTACTCATTTTGTCTTATCTTGTATTATTATTATCAAGCGATTATGATTCAATTTTCACTTCTATGCAAAAAGTTTAATCAATCCTTTGATCCTTGCTTATTGTCTCTTTTGCGTATGGTAATGACTATAAATCATCAGAATCAATTTGCAATATAGATAATGAAGTCTATAAGTTTGATTAAATTCAGAACATGTTCCTTCGTTTGAGTTGTCAAATACTAAGAGATTAGGCTTAAAATGATATCAGATGAATGTTAATAAGGATTATTTTTGGCTAGATTGCAATCGTGTAAATGAACACATTAGATTTGTAGCATAGTTGATGATGATGATGATAATAATAATGGAACACACATATTGGTAGCCAGTCTAGAAAAAAATAATAATATAGCGATTTATTATATTATTTTGATAATTTCATAAATTGCATATTTACTTAATTGTTTCTTTTTCTCTCTCTGCTACGACAGCATTCAACAGCTCTAAGTCATATATTCCTGATAAATCAGGCCGAGTTTTTCCTAAAAATCCA
>DATFPS010000277.1:0-2549 GCA_035264705.1 Nitrososphaeraceae archaeon
CATAGCAACGAATATATCATTCTCTCGTACAAGAGCAAGATCAGCAACGGCATAAAAACCAAAACCAGCAGCTTTACAATCAATTGGTTTAGTTTACAGTCTAGTGCTTGTGGAACTGATCAGCGTTAAGTTTCTAATATAATAACGATATCCAGCCAACTGTTGAGAGACTTATTAAGATGCATCCAAGAAGGTTCTGTCCACAACGATTCTTTCGTAGGATTATTGAAATATACTTAAAGATCCAGGATAACAACTGGATAGTGGCAAGCGTACACAAAGAACAGATCTCACTTTTTGCTATACTATTGATCAATTTTATCGGAACTCTAGGTTTTAGTATTGTTCTCCCTTTTCTCGTTTTTTTAGTTACAGATTTTGGTGGAAATGCTATAGTCTATGGGATGCTTGCTGCAACGTATCCTGCATTACAACTTATTGGGGCTCCCATTTTAGGACGATGGTCTGATATTTATGGAAGGAAAAAGATTCTTCTCTTAAGTCATGGAGGAACGCTAGCTGGATGGGTTATATTCCTTATTGCATTAATTTTACCTATTCAAAATCTCTTTAGCATTGATTCTACAATAATTGGAACAATTACTATAACTCTTCCAGTATTTGTACTATTCTTTGCCAGAGCTATAGATGGTCTTACCGGTGGCAATGTTTCTGTCGCAGATGCATACGTTTCCGATGTTTCATCAGAAGAAAACAGGAGCAAAAATTTTGGGAAAATGGCAATATCTTCTAATCTAGGTTTTATTGTGGGACCTGCGTTAGCAGGGATTTTAGGTGCAACAATCTATCGAGAAAAATTACCCGTACTGGCAGCCTTGTTTCTCTCTTTAGCTATCTTAGTTGTGATAAACTTCACTTTAAAGGAATCCAAGTCTTCATCAGTAACAGTAATTCCAGAAAAAGAAAGACAAAATGTTGGAAAGGTCTTTGCATTTGAATGCAAGGAGTGTTACAAGACTTCAAACACACAGAGACTCAAGTTCCTAGATGTTTTCCATTTAAAGCATATTTCATTTTTGCTCTTATTGTATTTTTTTATTTTTCTTGGGTTTAACATCTTTTACACTTCCTTTCCGATTCATGCTGTATCTGGCTTGGGATGGACAGTAACAGAAATGGGAATATTTTTTGCGATACTAAGCGGTATCATGGTTTTGGTCCAAGGCCCTATTCTAAGTAAAGCATTAAAAAAATTCTCCGAGGAAAAATTAGTAGTAATCGGTAGTCTGATTTTAGGTACAAATTTCGTTTTGTTTGTATCAAATGATATCGTCTTAATTTATGGGGCAGCGATATTATTTGCAGTTGGTAATGGTCTAATGTGGCCATCCGTAGTGTCAATAATTTCAAAGCATGCAGGAACTACTCATCAAGGTGCAGTACAAGGTATTGCAAGTAGTTTTGCAAGCCTCGCGAGTATTATTGGATTAATAGCAGGAGGCCTTTTGTATAATTTGCTTGGGAACATTACTTTTCTAATAAGTGCGGGAGTCATCTTCACAGTTTTTATCTTATCCTTCAGACTGTTGAGGATTAGAAAAGGTGACTGGTAAGTTGTTGCTTATTTTTTGAATTTGTTTTTGATATATAAGTAAGATTTTGAAAAGCTAATTCTAGCAATAAGACTTTAAGATGATAAGCGGCTTCAGCTCCTATCAAGTAGAATTGAAATGCTGGTGTAATCAGCCTATCTGAAGTACAATTTCTAAGATAAAATGATTTGTTGTTATTTGGTTATTCATTCTTATTGGCCTTATGTATTCCCATTGTAGGTAGTCTCATGCTCCAAGGCGGATGCCTGAAGAAGTCATTGTGTAAACAATTGCTTTAGTCCTTCTGTGAGATATTGAATAATTCTGCGAATCTCTTCTATTGTAAGCGGGCGATCATCTGCATATTTTCTTCCTTTTGGAAGTCCTCGAGTAATCTTTTTCCATGGTAAAATCAAGTCTGACATTTCGCAAAATAGCTTTATCTTTTTAACATAATTGCGGACTGTGGCTCCTGTAATTTCCTTTCTCTCTCTCTCTACTCGCAGAAATCTCAATACATTATTTAAAAGCCATTTTTGGTCATTCTTTGCCTTTTCGACAAAGTATTTGCAGCGCTCTTCTATAAATGATTTGGACGAAAAAATGCAGATTCTTACTAAGATGACAGTTGATAGACTAAAGTTAGTAAAGATACTAAACAAGGATGAATCAGATTGGATACCAGATATGGCATATGTTTATCATATTTTGTATACCTTTGCACATGTGTATCATATGTACCAAAGAAAAGTAATAAGTGACAACGAATGGACTGGATGGTTATGATGGATGAGAACTTGTTTTGAGCAAGGCAAGATAATTGAATATTGGAAAAGTAATCTTGAGTTAGAGAAATAGTTTGATCCTGCCTTTGAGGAATTTATCAATAAAGAAATAATTCATACAATTAAAAATAAGTGATCCTAAGACGTGGCATTGGCTCTAATAATAATAGTCGTCATTAATCCCAACCGGCTATATCTTTTTCTGCAATCA
>DATFPS010000278.1:0-4619 GCA_035264705.1 Nitrososphaeraceae archaeon
GCCATTTCTAAACCAAGGGCTTCACCTATCTTTTGTTCAAGTTTTTGCTTATAATCCATATCTGTGCTTTATTTGCTGGTGATAATAGCTAATAACGATGACAGTTCAAGTTGTATATATGATAGCCTAAATACTATTAACATTGAGGTTTCTGCTACAGCTATTCTAGCTTGCATTTAGTTAAATGCACTAATTTTTGCTCTAAATAAGTATATTGCCTAATGCATGACAAGGATATATTAAGACTTTTTCAAATAATTTCATATTTAACCATTTTATTTTATGTTTATCTAGGCAGGTACTGTTTCATGTATCTCGTCTTTATCTTCTACTGCTTTTTTCTTTTTACGCTTCTTTTCGTCTACTAACTGCTTTGTCATTAAACGTTTTGCTATCTTTGGATTATTCTTCTCTAGCCAGTCTCCAAATGTCTGTTCCTCTTTAAGAATCTTCTCTAAAGTTTTGATAGTTTTCTTGTCTGCTTCCAGTAATTCAAGAGCTTGGATACCACCACGATACATGATAGCTTCTGCTCTTTCAATTATCAAGTCATTTAATGACTCCCAAACTTCTCTTTCATTCTCTGTACTATGACTTTCGATCAGAACCTTTATTGATTGGGGTGGTTCTGGTATAGGTAAATGACCCTTTTCTGATATAATCTCTTCTCCTCCAAGCGCTCTTATTCTTTCTTGTAGACGCTTCTGCTGATCTCTAGTTTGCGCCAGATGATGTTTTATCTTCTCTTTAATTTCTGGTACAATACATTCAGACAATCTGTTTTCTAATCTATCGACGGCTGCATTTTCATAGGATAATGCAAGATTAAGACCCGATACTGCAATAATTCCCTTTGCAAAACTATTATCAGATGGTTGTGCCATTTTGTTCTAATAACTACTACTATACTAATAACAATTTCTTTCAAATATATATTCATGTCTAAGCCTTTTGCTAATATTATGCATATATAGACGGAAAGTAACTGTCTAGATTTTAGTAGTGTTACCCAGATTGTAAGTGCATACGCCTAATCTTGTTAAATAATACCAGTTGGTATAGGTCGTTTTCGATAAGGATATAGTAATAAAATGTGTTGTGAATATGCATTTGTATTTACTTTGCCATAAAGCTAAACTTATACTGAGGTTGACCTATCCTTTTTGGTAGTTATTGGATGATCTTGTGATATGAATATAAAATATGATAAAAAAGTAACCTTAGATTTTATCTGGTAACGACTAATCCAGTATATAAAATAAATTACAAGTAATGATAGCATAAGGAGAGAAAGATAAATAAAAGATTGGTTGTTCAATATGATTACTGCAGTAAAAAAAAGTTTCTTATTAGCGTTCCAGGGAAGCATATGTGATCATTTTAATGTTCATAAATTAGAATAGTAAATATATATACATATTTACTGTTCTCTGCTCATCTCTTTTTGTAATGAAATACAAAGTAGTGCCCATATTGAAAAGAACTTGTTGTTATCTACCGATTATTTTATCTCTCTTGCTTCTTTTCTAATACTGGTGGTATATTGGTATGTCAGTCATAGTTATAGAAATGTTTAATGATTCAATACGGCAATCAAATTTTATGTCTCGCACAGTGTCATTACTGTATATTCTTTATTCTGTTAGAAATAGGAGTATTATTGAAAAGAGGTTTTATATGTAATTCATTAGTGTAAGTTGATTTGTGCTATCAACTATATTTCTTTTAAGATATCTCCTTCCAATCAGATCTGGAAAATCAAATATCATATTTCTCTTCACCACCTCACGTTCTAAATCATTCAGTATTACCTTTGAATAGAATTTGTCAGCTGTAATATTGTGGCCTTGATTGATTGGTTCTTCAAATCTAAATATTCGTTTGAATTCATTAATTCCATTTTCTATATCGAGTAATTTTAGAATGGTTTTCATTCTTTGCCAGATATCAAACCTCAATCTCAATATTGCACCAAATACATACTGTATCCCTGACTTATAGCAACTATCCAGTATTTCGTTGATTTGATCTTGTGAATCTGCGATGAGAGGTATAATAGGATCGATATTTACACCACAGCATATACCAGATTCTGTAAACTCTTTTATTACTTCAAACATGGAAGATGCTGGCGGCGTACCAGGCTCAATTACTCGTCTTATTTTTTCGTCGCATGTTGTTATGGACCAAACAATAAAACAATTATTCTTATATTCTTTATGAAGGTGTAAATCTCTTTTTATTATACTAGATTTCGTAAATACATAGTATGGAGCATTATACTTCTGCAATATCTGTATACATTCCCTTGTAATACCGTATTTTAGTTCTGCTGGTTGGTATGGATCTGTAGCAGAAGATATCATTACAGGATCGATAGTTTGTGATTTCCACGATTTTAATTGGTTCTCAAGTATTTGAGATGCATTACTTTTGGCATATATTTTATCATAAAATTCTGGTGACCATTCATATGTCGCATAGCAATACCCGCATCTGTGATGGCATCCTTGGTATGGATTAACAGTAAGACCTTCATATTCTTTTACAATGAAGGGATGAAGTATCGACTTGCTCTTCTTTGTCTTCACTTGTGGTGATTTTTTGCTATACCATAAATCCATTGTACAAGTCTATTATAGAGATCTTCATCTCATTCTAATAAGATGCAGAATACCATAAGAAGAGGGAGTGTATATCATTTACACTGCTTAGGAATACATCACAAGTCTAAACTCATGCCCAGAGCAGCGCATATATATTGGTACTTGCTATCTATCTTATGCTGTTTCTAAAGATCATTGCATAATAAATATATATAAAATATATATATACTGTTTCTCATCTTACAATTAATGCAGTAAATATTCAAATTGACAGTAGTTGGTAATATAAAAATCTTAACTAACTATACTTTGACTATGAATCATTTAATTCTAATCAATATTGGCTATCTCATCTTAATTCTATTGAGCGCAAAGACGTTTTGTCATAATATGTAATTTTTCTATTTTTCCGGCAAATATAGATAATCTCGATACATTTCAAATGCAGATTTAGGTTCCATTTTCTTTTTTTATGTATATACATATCCAAATGAATATGTTGTTGGGAAGAATTGTAATACTACTTTATTTTGTAATCTCCTCTACTTCTAATAGTATTTGCCTTAGTTATGTTTAACCATTGGCTTAATTATCTTTATGCCCGTTCCGGTAAATTCGAAATCCTCAGTAGTAATAATGCCATCTAATCACACAGTAGAGGATAAAAGACTTGAAGAAACGCAAATAACTTAAAACCAACGATATAGTAAAAGGATTTTAGCAAGGATTGTTACCGTAGCGATAATAGGTATTCAAGCCTTCATTATAAAATGCAAATTCAATATCGACAGCAATTGTCTGAAACTGTCTTGATGCTTCTATCTGCAACAGGTAAATTTTTAATCAGCAACAACTTTTTCTTTGGATTTGCCTTTACAATGTATGTTTTGTTGAATTACTAAGATAGGTATTTAGATCTTCATCTGTTTTACTACCTTTTTGCTTTGCCTTATCTCGACCTTCTCTTTTTCATTACCTTTGAGATAACCATGCTAACAGCCATCATCACAACACCAGTCATTATTTTACTCTTAATAGTCATTATATACTAATGCGAATTTCATCTTATAAGCAAATGTTACTTATATCTACTGAGAATATTCTATAAAATTTCTTCTAGTTATAAATAAGTTGACATAGTTAATTCAATATTGTCCTTTTTATTGATCCTCTAGACTTTCTGTAGTTCTACCAGCATCAGATTATGTCTTCGTCTTTTTGTATTTCAGAAGAAGGCATGAGTTACCTAAAAAATTGGATAATAGCAGTATTCATCATATACAGGCCTTTCTATAACAGAAATAATCTCCAGATTATCAGACGATGCGGAATGCTATTTGGAACGACACTGCTTCAATGACTGGGAAAAATGTTTATAAACATAGTATAAAAATATAGCCTATTGTCCTCATCCTCCAATGGAAAGATAAATTCTGCTGACAAGCTACCTACTGATTCCGAGTTTATATGCGATATGTGCATGGAAAAGTTCAGTCAACCAGACAGATTGCAGGAACATAGAGCAAAAAAACACAGTGCTCCCACTGGCGTCTAACAATCTTACCCTAGAGAGCACTAGAATACACTTATCATGAATTAATGTAGATAATATAAGAAATAGATATATGGCGCAACTTCTCAATACCCAATATTTATATCTATATATTATATCCTCTTTAGGTTTTGTCAAGTCTTCGTCTGATCGTTAGTTGTAGTTATCCCGTAAACTTTCATCGGATGAAAAGTTTACTGATGGGTAAAGAGAACATATCCCTAAAAAACGGGGTTGGAATTTGCTTGGTGCACTATTGGCTACTTTTGCCAAATAGAGCATCTTAAAGGCATTTTCTTATAACTTGTAGATGTAGCAATAAAAATAAATCTAGTTCCAGTAATATATACACTAATTTAATATTGTTATACGCTAACTAATAATTTTGAAAAGCAAATTTACCACTATTTTTCATCATGTTTATAACTCTTTTTATTGTATTTTTTGTAGACATACAAGAC
>DATFPS010000279.1:0-2435 GCA_035264705.1 Nitrososphaeraceae archaeon
GACATAATCAATTTTGCAATTTCTGGTCTCATCAAGTATTCGGCTGGAGTCTCATGGGAGCTAACCATTTTTCTCATCTTGGTGCCACTTAGTTCTTCTCGAAATTCTGGTGTATGCGGACAGGTTCTTTCATTTGAATAGCTCAAGCATTTCTTGCAGTAGTAAAATGCGGGAAAGAATAGTGGTTCAATTCCAAGATCCTGATAATCTTTAAAGATATCATGGGCTGCAAAAGGATGATAATAGTTACCTACTCCTGCATGATCTCTTCCAACTATAAAGTGCGAACATCCAAAATTCTTTCTCATAATTGCATGGTGAATTGCCTCTTTGGGCCCAGCGTATCTCATTTCTGTATGAAGAGTTACAAACATAGCTCTGTTCTTGGGGTAGTAATTTTCTATCAATGTTTCATATGCTCCAAGAATTACTTCATCCTTAAAATCACCAACCTTTTTTTTGCCGATTAATGGATTTAGAAATAATCCATCGTAAATATTCAAGGCTGCCTTTTGCAACATTTCATGAGCAATATGTGGAATATTTCTTGTCTGAAATCCTACTACAGTTTTCCAGCCGCTCTTCTGAATTTGAGACCTAGTTTCAGAGGGGCTCATTCTATATTTCCTCAAGGGCGATTTTCCGATTCTCTTAATAACTTCAATCTTACCTTCAATAGATAGATCTTTCATTCTTATCACATTTGAAACTCCAGGATGTTTTAGATCATCTGTCTGATAGATTGCTTTTGCTGCAGCAAGTTTATCAAATGAATAAACATCCTCAACATGAAGAATTCCAAAATTTTCATTACTACTCAAACAAACTTCCCTAGCATCCTTCATCTTTATCGCCGTTCGCTCGTCTACGTCCAAGATTATAGGGATAGTCCATGCTAAACCATTCTTCAAATGACCAGATTTTATAATGCTTTGGAAATCATCATGACCTATAAATCCCTCCAGGGGGCTGAAGATACCATCGGCAATATTTTCAATGTCATTTCGAAGATCATAACTGACATTTATTGAAAACATCCCGTCAATATTTTTTTTAGAAGTAGCAAATCTGTTTATCAATTTGCCTCCATGGGGTTGTGGTATACTGTTGCTACGTACATGACCCAATAATAATTCCCTACTTCTGGTATTTCTTAGTGGGATCCCAATGCAGACCGCATTCTTTTTGTGTCGCATTTTCCCACCACCATCTACCAGCTCGTGGATCTTCTCCACGATGAACAGCTCTCGTACACGGCTCACAACCTATGCTTGGATAACCACTATCATGTAACTTATTATATGGAACATTATTTTTATGAATATAATCCCAGATCATTTCATTAGTCCAGTCTGCTAAGGGATTAATCTTAGCAATATTGCCATGTGAAGAATCAATCTCAAGTTTATAGATATTAGCCCTAGTTATTGCTTGCTCTCTTCTGAGGCCAGTAATCCATCCATCAAGCTTACTTAACGCTCTATTAAGTGGATGTACTTTTCTAATTTCGCAGCAAAGCTTTCTATTTTCAACACTTTCATACATCAAATTCATACCTTTTATTTTGACCATTTCTTCAGTTTCTCTCTGTTCGGGAAAATATACTTCAATTTGTATGTCATATTTTTTTCGGATCGCATCCATCACATCATAAGTTTCCTGGTTGAGTCGACCTGTATCCAATGTGAAAATTTTGGCTTTTTCTTTGTTGATTTTTACCATCATGTCTATAAGAATTACATCTTCTGCACCAAAACTTGATGCCAAAGCTATCTTTGGTGCATAGGTATTAATAGCCCATTTTAGAATCTCCATTGCAGATTTGTCTTCCATTTCCTCTGCAATTTTTTTGATCTGCAATTCGGTTGGCTTTAACATATCAATATCTGTTTCAGACATATTGAATATTCACTGTGATAGGAGTTATATTCATTGTCATTATATTACTGGATATAATTTTCATAGTTAGCTAATCACGGCTTTTGATTTAGGTGAGACTCTATAGTAGTAGTATTATAAGCGGACAAGAACTATTTAGAAGAAGGTGTGTATTCCAAAATTTATTATGTTATCAGGAAAAAAGTTGTGTTTATTAAATAGTGTTTTCATATGTATAATATTAATTAAACTAGGATTGTGATTGTTAGGGGAGGTTATGATTGTCAGAGGATTTCTGGAAAACAATAGAGGAATATAAACAGCTAGGTTTTGATCCCCTACGATGGATTCCGACTTGCTCAAATGAAATAGATACCTACCTCTTCCAATCCTCATTGAATAATATCAAGAGAAGTAATATAAAGATAACACCCAATTGGTTTGATGCTTTTCCTTATGCAGAAGGCAAGGATATTGAACTTACTAGAAGAATATATAGTTTTGATAACCCAGAAATCGAAAAAGAAGTTGAAATCAAACGGGCACTTTCTATATTT
>DATFPS010000280.1:0-4020 GCA_035264705.1 Nitrososphaeraceae archaeon
GTTGTCGTAGATATAACAGATGGAATACCCATTTGTAGAAATTGCCGCTCTGACGATTGTGCGCATGTTGGATTTGCTATATATGCTAATCAGATGAATGCTCGTCATGGAATAATAGACATTTAATCATAAAATATGACACCACAAAGAAAACTGTAGTTATAACGAAATTAAATGACATATACATTTATGAAAACCTCGAGAGCCCAATTTTTGTCCTTGTAATTAAAAATCCGAATGGCTTACTACTACTTCAAGTATTTACAGTGAATGACAATATTTATGAAATAAAGTCCAATCTATTTTATTGAAAAAAACTTAACTTTACATTATAATAATAGATCGAAATATCTTTCTGTTCTTTATAAGAGTGATATAATGATCAATTATTCACTCATTTAGTAATTTTTATACACAATATCATATTAACGCTTGCCGACTAATACTATTAACAATTTTAATGATAGAAGAGAAAATTCGTTCGTTAGGGATAGAATTATCTGATGCCCCGGCATCTTCAGGTTCTTATGTTCAGGTCGTAATCACAGGAAACCTTATTTTTGTTTCTGGGCAAATCCCTGTGGAGCCTGGCTCAATTCCTATGGATGTCAAATTTAAAGGGAAAGTAGGTAAAGATATATCGCTAGAAGAAGGTCAAGAGGCTGCAAGGCTTTGTACGATTAATGCTCTTGCACAGCTTAAATCAGCTCTTGGTAATCTTGATAAAATAAGAAAATTTATCAAACTCTCAGGCTTTGTTAATTGTGAGGCTTCTTTTAGAAATCATTCGCAGGTAATTAATGGTGCATCAGATTTCATTGTGCAGCTTTTTGGTCAAAAAGGTAAACATTCTAGGTCAGCGATAGGAGCGAGCAGCCTGCCTTTGAATAGTGCTGTTGAAATAGATTTCATAGTTGAAATCTAGCGTTATCAAATAGATATTATTAATGTAGCTGGTATTATTGTCCATTAATGTCTGCTTTAGCGCTGCAAAAAATAAAAATAAGAGCAATTTAACTCGTAACAGAATGACTTTACAGATATGCATTAAAAGATAATTAAGAGAGGAAATCTCAAGAGAAAATATAGTAACTATTTAACTTATTCTAGCATAAGAGATTATTTTGTCGGGCTGCTACAGAAAACCATTGTCAATATTTAATTGTTTTATCAAATTTTAGAAAATAAATAAATAAATTCTTATGCTGTAGAACAATTAAACCATTAAAAAATCCTATTTGAGGTAAACAATAATTTAATAAATAATCTTGCTTTTTTAAGTTTATTTTGTCTTCGAGAAGTCTTGCGAAACATTAAACTACCTTACAAACCAAGATCGTATTTGTTCATGTATGATGATATAACAATACAGTAAAAAGGTGGGCAAGGCTCCGTGAATGGCGCTCAGAATTTACTAAGCTATGGTTGTTGTTATAATAGTAATAATGGTTAACCAACATAGAAGGAGTTAGGAAAGTGGTGGTGGAGAGTTTTGGATGATGAAATTAAGATTTTATTAGTGTTAGCGCGTTAGATTTAAAAAAATTATATATATATAGATAAATTGACAGTTGTAATATCTGCCATAACAAAATGAAAAGATCCTTTGTGATTGCCCCATTATGTAGCAGCTTTTGTTTGGTCCAACATACATATTCATAACTACTACTGCATCATAATCACCGGATGAATTCCTTTACAATGTTTGGCACAGATTTCCGCAACACTCTTAACCGATTGAGCTGTGCAAAGCAGAGGAACTAGGCGAATGACAGATAATACAGTCTGTATCTCACTAGATCATGGATGAAAAATAGTACAATGGAATATGCTTATGCCTTAACAAATCAAATAGAATACATTCTTATATATATAAAAAAAAGATGAAGTGACTTAAATAATTCATTACCACGTATTTTATAGACGGATTTTCTTATATTACGTATTAAGATATTTATAAGGACTTATTCTATCTCCCTATGTAAAAATGCACCTAAAAAATCAGTCTACACTATTGTCATTTTCTTTATATACTATCATTACTATAGTTTTGCTTTTGAATCAAGGTATTCTTAATGTCTATGCTCAATCAAAAGTGGTTCAAAATCAAACTATTGGGGACATTACACTCTCCGATCCTAATTTAAAAGTTGAACTGGTAACTGATGAAGTTATATCTCCTACTAGTATGGCTTTCTTAGGACCAAATGATTTTTTGGTATTGGGAAAAGATGGTACAGTTAGTAGAGTTACAGACGGTCAAATGCTCCCAGAACCACTACTTCAACTAAATACCGTTAACAGCAAAGACGAAAGAGGTATGCTCGGAATTGATGTTTCAAGACCTAGTAGTGGTGACAGTACTATTCCAACATATGTTTTCTTGTATTATACGGAGCAAGGAACCGGACAGAAAGGAGATGGTGATAGTAGTAGTACTAGTCAATCTACAGCTGTTAGAAACCATGTCTATCGGTACGAACTCGTAAATAACAAATTAATAAATCCTCTCCTCCTTCTAGATTTACCAGCTAATCCAGGTCCTGCGCATCAGGGTGGAAAGGTTACTATTGGTCCCGATAACAATATTTATGTTTCTGTTGGGGACATGAGACCTTCTGCTTTCTCAGAGCCCGAAGGACAAACAAAAGCTCAGAATTATGCTAATGCAGTAGATCCAGATGGAAGAGCTGGGATTCTAAGGGTTACTCCTGATGGCCAGGTAGTGAACGGCAAGGGAATACTTGGAGATCAAGATCCTTTAAACAAATATTATGCCTATGGAATGCGGAATAGTTTTGGAATTGGATTTGATCCTGTAACTGGCAATTTATGGCAGACAGAAAATGGTCCAGATTGTTGTGATGAGGTTAACATTGTTCAACCAGGATTTAATGGTGGATGGACCCAAGTGTTAGGCGCATGGATAGTAGATGACCCTAATACTTATCCAATAACAAAGGGCCAACAACTAGCTCCACCAAATCCTCCAGGTCTAGTAAACTTTAATGGTAAAGGAAATTATCATGCACCTGAATTTGTTTGGACTAGTACTGTGGGCCCAACCGCTATTACATTCCTTAATTCAGATAAATTAGGCAAGCAGTATGAAAATGATATGTTTGTAGGCAGTGCAAAGGATATACTCTTTAATTTTGATTTGAATCAAGACAGAACAGCCTTATTGCTTGATGGGACATTATCTGATAAAATAGCAGATAGTGAAACAGAAATTGAAGATATAACATTTGGTGAAGGTTTTGGCACAATTACGGATGTCAAAGCTGGGCCTGATGGTTATCTATATGTAGTTACAGGTGTAAGAGATGATGTTGGAACAATATATCGAATAGTGCCTGCAACTACTACTACTGCTACTGCTACTACTAAGTAGTAGAATATTTTTCATTTTCTTCAAAGCAATTTTTATTATCTTCTTCACCTGAGGATGTTTGATTTTTTCATCAAGGCAGAGGTGGTTAGAGCTTTTGAACAATCTGACTTTTTGGATTGTGGGATAAGTATTAACCTTTCTTACACAGAATACAAGGAGATTAACTTACAGTCACCTAACTTTATAATCATAGATCAAGATTATTTTCTAAACTACTACATAAAATAAAACGCAATTGCATTGTGCAGTATAGAGAGAGAGAGAGAGAGAGGAGATTGTTTGTTGTGTCTTAAATCTGGCATTAACTCTTACAAAGACCAGGGATTTTAATATGCATGATAATAAAAAAACTACTGTTCCTAAAAGAAGGATAGGTATATATTAACATAAATTAAAAACAATGAGGATATGGCAAAGTATAATACTAATCGTAATATTAGCTTACATGATTATTATCGAATTTTTTTAACAATAGCAACAGGGTCCATTATTACTATGTCTATAATAATAATCTCCTTTTCTACGGTAAGTGCATTTCATCAAGCTAAAGAATATGAATTTGTTAAAAAATGGGGATCTAAAGGAACAGGAGATGGTCAATTTCAGCGTCCACATGACCTAGATTT
>DATFPS010000281.1:0-4258 GCA_035264705.1 Nitrososphaeraceae archaeon
CAAAAATTGGAGCAAAAGCCGTTTCTATTCTAAATCCAAATCGTGAAGTATGCGACATAGTTATTCTACGGGAATCACCACAGATAAAAGGTCATAATGGAACTATTCTCAATAAGTTCTTGGCAATAAACTCACTAGTTGAAGTCACACCTGCACCGCCAAATATAACAGCTACCATTAAAACAACACCACAATCACCATCAAATCCAAAAGTAATTGCTATGGGAGAGTTTGCGTTGCTTCAGACAGAATTAAAACCAGTACTGAAAGCAATGGTTCGCTCTGACTGGAATGTAACGGCAGTACATAATCATCCTATATTAGAGGAACCAGATATGATATTTGTGCATTGGGATGCACTAGGAGACCTCAATAGTATAACAAATCAAACAAAAGGCGCTTTAATGCAGACTTCTATAATGGCCGCAGGTGTGGCTGGCAATAGTTCAGCACAAGCAGCTGCACCAGGACAAGAAGGAGGAGAAGGAAATGGAGATGGAGCAAATCAGACACAGCAACAACAAGGCCCATTAGAACAATTAGGTGAAGCAATTTTTGGTGGTGGTAATGAGGGAGGAGGAAGATGAGGCAGTTAGAAGCCATCCCTGTTCTAAAAATTTTTATACTTTTTGCTAGCGTCAAAGGTCTTATTTGGAAAAAAGGATATTGAACATTGAGATTTGAGTTTTTGTACGAAATAACATTGTTATTATTATTCTATTGGATTATTCTTTCGATAATGTTGCTCTCATAGGAAGAGAGTGTGGTAGTCGTGATTACTTTCAGTAGTCTACATATATGCATATATGGATAGCATAAGTACCATCATCATCATCATCATACCTGTTGAAAGGATATATTTTCCATGATCTTTTACCAATATGTTTAGAAATGTCTCTCTACAACCAAATACTTTCCTTTCTGCTTAAAGATAAACATCAAAAATTAAATTTTTCTCTGTTGATTCAATTGCAATCCAAATCCAAAAATGCTTTTCCAACTTCTATTTGTCTATTTCATCATCAACTATAAATTAGAAATATTTCTTCTTTTTTATAGATAGCTTGAATACAGACCCAAATGTACCTCAATTATTAGTATACTTATTCTCATAAGATCTATAGTCCCTGTTTGCTTCTTACTTTTCTCACCACGCTAACAGTGAGCGGTATTAAGTTAAGTGAAATATTACAATAAAAGGATAAGAGAAATATCAAACAAATACGTGGATAATAGACATGTCAGTTACTAAGAAAAAGGAATTAATCAGACAGAAAGAAATAGATGAATGCCTAAAACGTATCTCGAACAATAGTGATAAGACAAATCAAGAACAACTGTTAGAGCTTTTACAAGAGATGCAAATTACTTTAGATGATCCCACATTTGAGGATTCTATAGATGGCACAAGAATACGTGCTGCCTGCACTATAGAGATAAGCAGAAAACGACTAGGAGGAGGAGAACAAGGAGAGACTATTATCAGATTTCAATATATCAAAGAAATCCACATTGATTATGGTAAAGTGCCAATAAAGATTAGAGAGGATGCTAATAATGATTCTTATCGCAATGATGTTACCCAAGATCCGATAATAGAATCATACGATACACTAGAAAAGAGCATTCCTACACTATATGAAATTCTTGGACTTTTGAAAAGGATGTACTTTATGCCAGAGGACTTTTCTAACCGACTGGCTATCGATCGTATACGCAAACTAAGAAATGCATTTAGCAAGGATGAGATACTTATATTTCCGACAACAGCTTTTGATGATAAGACTGGCCTAATTCCTATTTGAAATAGAATAACAAAAGCAATAATGATATTTTTGAAAAGCCTGAAGCAACCTATATCTTAATTTTATAACAAGAAAAAATCTAAATAATAAGGAACAACGGAACCTCTATACATGCAGGGAATTAATTCCACTTAATTCTAATTTATGCTAAACTGTGCCTTGTAATATTCTTGAATTGATTACGCTCAATATATTACATCAAGTGAACAAAAATATTTTATCCATGTTTTTTGATCTAAATATTTTTCCTTGGTCATATACTATCTCCTCTCCATCTCTCCATTATTATTTTTACAAAAACTATTATGCTAGGAAATAGAAAGAGTGGAATAATTGAAACAAGAAGAAGAACAACAGAAGGTTGCGATTGTTACTGGAAGTTCAACTGGAATAGGGTATGCTACATCATTATTGTTGGCAAGGAATAGATTTCATACATATGCAACAATGCGTAATATCGAAAAATCTGGAGATATCCAGCAAATAGCCAATAAAGAAAGACTGCCGCTACAAGTAATTCAACTTGATGTAAATGACATTGCTTCTATTAGAAATTCAATCGAAAAGGTAGAATCAGAAAATGAAAGAATTGATGTACTTGTAAATAATGCTGGTTATGGTCTTATTGGAGCCTTTGAAGATTTATCAGCTGAAGAGATAAAAGCACAATTTGAAACCAATTTTTTTGGTGTAATACGACTAACACAACAAGTTCTTCCTATTATGAGGAAGCAGAAATCAGGTACGATAGTAAATGTAAGTTCAGGTGCCGGGCGTATTGGTTTTCCAGGCATGTCTGCATATGTAAGCAGCAAGTTTGCTTTGGAAGGTCTAAGTGAATCAATGTCATATGAGTTAGAACCATTTGGGATTAAGGTAATAATTATTGAACCAGGCGTAATTAGAACAAACTTTAAGAAAAATAGCGTTATATCAAAGAAATCATTAGATAATTCGTCCATTTCTCCGTATTCTTCCATAATTCAGAAAATGGATGCATCAATTAGTTCTATCATAGAACATGCGACTCCACCAGAGGAAGTTGCAAAGGCAATATTGCATGCAGTTACCTCTAACAATCCTGAATTAAGATACCTTGTAGGAAATGATATGATCATGATGGCGGAAACAAAGAAAAGCATGTCAGATGAAGACTTTCGAAAAATGATGATGCAAAGCATAATAGGATGATGATCGTGTAACCATGAAATATCGAATCCAACAAGTCTTTTACTTTTTTCAGAATTTGTGACTCCCAAAATAGAGTCAAATCTGTCTCACATCCCATCGCACTGAGACGTCTGATCTATCCTTCATCGATCAGAATTTAGATACATATTAGTTAAAATTAAAAATAAATATAATCAAAGAACTTTTAGGTAGAGTTTCATTTTGATTTAACTAAATTTTTGCCTTCTATGTTTATCATAGACAGATAAATCTTCGTTACCTGCCTGCACTTCTATGCTGTCGCATTCTAGCCTCTCTACGCAAATACGTTTCTATCTCTTCGGGAGACATATTTCTTAGTTGATCGGTATTTAAGTCAAGGCCAAATTCTACTACTCCGGGTCCAGAAAAGTCTTTATCATGGTCTCTGTCTCCTCTTTGTTCTCCTTTCTTGTCAAAGTAAGGGGGATCATTTCTTTTCCTCATGCCTTATTTTTGACTCGACCTTATATTTATCTTGAATTGAGTGAAATCTCCTACCTCGTCATACTGGTTTTTGCACAGTTCAGTTTGACATCTAAAAGGGCGGTTTGAATTGATAAGGTCATCAGAAAATAATTGCAGAGGCTTCCTTCCTTACCACATATATACTTTTTTAAGAATAATAATGAAATATTGATATTAACATAGATAGAGCATCACAAGTTCTGCAATCTCTAGAAAAGATGGCTCAAAAAGAATTTGTTCCGTCTATAGGGCCAATTAAAGGTAGAATTATAACAGAAATTATCAAAAAAAATAATCCAAAAACTGTTCTTGAAATTGGAGCTTTGTATGGATATTCTGCTATATTAATGGCCAATATACTCCCTCAAGGTGGAAAAGTGATAACTATTGAACTGGACAAATTGATTGCAAAAATTGCTAGAAAAAATATAGCCGATGCAGGCCTTTCAGATAAGATAGATATTGTAGCTTCTAATGCTTTAGAAGTAATTCCTAAGCTTGATTTGAAATTTGATCTATTATTTTTAGATGCTGCTAAAGACGAATATCTGAAGTATCTCAAGTTAGCCGAAAATAAGAATCTAAAAAAGGGCTCGATAGTAGTTGCAGATAATGTAGAGGTGTCCAAAAATGAAATGCGAGATTATTTGGAGTATGTTAGGAGTTCTGGAATATACAAAAGTGAAACTATCGAAACTATATTGGAGTTTAGACCGAATATAAAAGATGCAATAGAAGTGAGTATCAAGGTTACTTGAGGAGGAAATAGTGATCTC
>DATFPS010000282.1:0-4118 GCA_035264705.1 Nitrososphaeraceae archaeon
CAAAGAAATTTTTAGTAAAGCTTTGTATGCTGACGACCCTAACCTCTATTCAGTAAGCTATCGTGAATTTAACTCGATTAATAAAGTTTCGTTGCCAGAATTCTTAAAGCTTTCAGAGAATTTTGAAATTATTCCTCCAAATAGAATTTTTTTAGTCGCGAGAGAAGGAGAAGTTCTATACCGCAAATTTGGTACCACATCAACAACTTAATCAACTTTTGTGTCTGAATGCAGATAAAAGCAAAACGATTGTTTTGAAAGTTTTTAAAGATATTGATAAAACAAGTCAAATTACTTTGCAGGTATAGCCAATTTTTGATAATCAGATATTTGTGTATTCTAAGATGTTTTATCTGTCACAATTTTATATATAATGCATTATTTTATAGATGGATGATATTTCGAAATATATCAAAGTGTATCATTAGTAAATAGGATTTCGCAATATTAAGAAAATAGTAGTAACGCAATGAATACTTTATTGGAACATCAGAGAAAAAGAAAGGAGAGGAAAAGATGGATCAACTATCAATAAAAATCATCTTTAAACTATCGAAGTAATATAATTTACTGGTCAAAAGAAAATTAAAGTCCGACTAGCACTCGAAGACATGTGGTTTTCCCTGCAAGACTGCTACAATAAGTTCCAAAGCAACCATGTGGTTTGCCCTTATCCTCTTAGATTTGGACTCCCCCACAACCTTTAGAGCTGTAGGTTAACCTATTAATCTAAGACGACAACTCATCGTTCGCATGAGAGTTGCAAGCCTTTACTTGCAACCTAGACCTATACGATGTATCGTTCCTCTCTTTCGGCTAAATCGAACAATCAAAATACGTAGGGAAAGTATATAGTCTTGTTTGTTAAATTAATTATTAATAAGAGTATAATAATCTTAACTTCATTGACATTCTATTATGACTATAAATTCGAGTTAATTGTACAACAAATATATAAATACAAATTAAACATAAACTCCGATGTGGTCGAAAAGAAACATCCTTTCTTTATACAACTTTACCTATTTAGTCAGCTCTGAAATTAGCAAACACCTATGAAGAATTTTAGAAGTAGTTGTAGATGACTGATTCTTAGTTACAATAAGGTGAAATATATGACATAGCCATTACAAATCGATGTTAACCATCTTATAAGATCGTTACTGTACAATAGTAAAGAACTGAATTTGATATCTAGTCTGAACAATTAGTCTTGATTAGATAGAGATAATGCAATTAGATAATCCATAATCTTGTTCAATATACGGAATCATATTATTATTAAAATCAAATAGAAAAAGCTTGATAGATATAGATAATTCAAACTTATATATTAAATAAGAACAATGTTCAGGCGCATAATATATAACATAATAATGAAATACTTCTTATGAAAACTAAAAGTCGTATGAAATCAACTGCATATTCTTCTACTTCTAATACTAATTCTGAGATTAATAAAATCCATAATACCAATATTAATAATGCCAGAAGAGAAGATGCCAATGTTAACAATAACTCTGATTATGAACATAGCTCACATATTGAAAAGAAAATAAAATCTGGTGACTTTAAAATTGCAGTTTATGGTTTAGGACACATCGGCTCTCCATTAGCTTCTGTATGGCTTCGACAAGGAGCACATGTTATAGGAGTCGATAAATCTTCAAAGGTATTAGAAAATGCAAAAATAGGCAAGACTCATCTACTAGAGCCAGGGGTCAATGAGGCCTTTACAAAGGGTATAGAGGATAATCGTTTTGAGCTATATGAAGATTTAGTGAGAGCATCCTTAGATTCACATTTTAAAATGATTTGCGTACCAGTGTTAGCGGCAAACGGGTCAGCTGACTTGGCAGCAATAAAAGATGTTGCAACATCAATTGGAAAAGGATTGAAAAAGTTTGATGTTGTAGCTCTAAATCCTAGCGTCCCTCCTGGAACAACTGAAGAGGTTGTAATACCAATTCTAGAGAAAGAAAGCGGTTTTAAAGCCGAAACAGACTTTTACATGATATACAATCCTGAGAGAATCTATGAAGGGAGGGCAATAGAAGATATTGAACAGAGATATCCAGCAATAGTCTCAGGAGCTGGCGTTAGGAGTGTAAATATAGGGACTAAGATATACTCTATAATATTTAAGAAAGGGGTAATAGCAATGAGTAGCATAAGAACTGCTGAAACCGAAAAGCTACTTGAAGGAGTATATCGCGATGTAAATATTGCTCTTGCAAATGAACTTGCAAAATTCTGTGAAAAAGTAGGTGTTGACTTTTGGGAAGCAAGAGATGCAGCAAATTCCCAACCATTCTGCCATATCCATAAACCAGGCACAGGTGTTGGTGGTGCATGTATACCTGTTTATCCTCAATTTATACTCCATACTGCAGATCGGCTGAATATCGATTGTACTATTACTAGAATGAGTAGAAACATCAACGATTCCATGGCCGCTTATTCTGTAGAACGGGCCGTAGAATTGCTAAAAAAACAAGGAGAAAATAATAACAGTAAAAAGCAAGGAGGAGAACATTTGAAAAAAGATTTTATAAATAAGGGTGAAGTCATTATCACTTTGCTTGGTCTTGCCTTTAGAGGAGGAGTTTCAGATACACGTTTATCACCTACTTACAAAGTCATTGAGGAATTTCAGAAACTTAAAGTAAAGGAGATCCGTATCCATGATCCCTTGATAATGAATGATCCTTCTTTATCAGAAAAACAGAACGTTATTCTGACATCGAGTCTAGACGAGGCTATACAAGGTACAGACTTAGTAATGCTTATTGCAGATCATCCAGAGTATCGAACTTTGACAACCGATGATCTCGGCGGCGCCCCAATTTATGATGGTCGGGGGATCCTCGATAGGTCGAAATTCGACCATTCGGCATTTGCATCGATTGGTGTAGGTTAATCAAAGCAGTGTATATCATGAATATGGTAACTTATCTAGCTTACATCTCCAGCATCTTTTTAACATATTTTGTAAAACTGTAAAAGTTGCCTAAAGTTTGTAGTATATAAAAGTCAAAGATATACGTTCCCTAGCAATTCGAGTACTAGGTATTCTTTTCTTATGTGTTTTTTAGGACTTGCGGAAAGATTCAATATCTTTAAGTCTGATTGTCAATCGTTCAGTAGCCCTCATACTACCGCTGACTAAAAAACAAGAAGGCATGCTTTAGTATTTATTATTATTACATACAACAAAATCCTTCTGATAGCTGAAAATCCAATGGGTTCTTGCTCATCTCTATGAACTTAGAAACTTTTACTTTTCTTTTGGATTTTAAAGATATTATATCAACGTCATAGTATGTAAGATAAATTTAATACCAATCCAATCGAGTCCGAATAGTCTGAGAGGTTAGTCTAACTTCTTATTCTCCTCCTTATTCTTTTATCATTTTTGTCCTTTTAAAGGCAATGAAGTCACGATAATCGATAAGCATCGAAGTAATTATACAATATAGCATTAATGATCGTTTCCAACGAGTAGATATTCTTAACATACTTTTTATTCGAAAATCCTGAAAACGGAAGAGCCCTTTTCATAATTTTTTGTTTTTAGGCTATTTCAAGTGATAGTATCTAAAAAATTCCTGACTTAGGCTGTGTATTTACTTCCTGGCGTATATACTAAAAGTGTTTGATAGTAGAGAGAGACATCAGACATTGTTACTGTTAATTGGTAAAAATAAAATAATAACTTTCTATATCGTAGTTTGGCATAGAAACATCATTATAGAAAGATCCTTTGTAAAGAAAAATAAGATAATAAAAATATATTATTAAATGGGACGGTATTCTCATTATGTCTATATCTACAACTCAACTCTTATTACTGCCCCGTTAGGGACAGATTCTTTATATATAATTGCTTGAAATCGATAAAGCTTTGATTCTGGCATTAACCAGACATCGGCGGAAGTAGCCCCTGCTTTGAAGCAAATATTTTCCAGATATTCATTAATATTCCACTTCATTTCTATGGGAACTTGTGGAAGGAGTAATCCTGTACCATATTTCCATTTTAAGATTAAACCATCTCTTCCCAGTTTGATATGATTTGGAAATTCATGTGGAATTTGAACTCTAATTTCTTCAGGTGG
>DATFPS010000283.1:0-2494 GCA_035264705.1 Nitrososphaeraceae archaeon
ACCAAAAATCCATCGGTGCTTGTTGCACGCTTTCTATTGCACACTCCTTCTTTCACAAGAATCCTATTTTAGGAGTGTGACGTCATAGCGAACCTATCGGAATTTGGATAAAACGATCATTTGAATCCAATGATTAGGCCTGTTAGTTGATATGTGTGTGAGAGGAAATGCATAAAAGAGTTCTTCTTTCTAAGCTAAAATCAAATTATTCGAATGATGCTGCAATATTCTTTTTCTTTGCTCTTCCTGAAGGACGCTAAAATCATCTTTATGATAGCAACAAAAGGATCTAATAATATTAGCATCTATTCTTCTGGGCACTGATACACCTAATAGCAATAGTCGTAACCATAATTCATGTGAAATGAGGTCAGCTATTCTTTTATTTAGGAAAAATGTACCTAGATCACTAAGCAATGTGATTCCTTTTTTGTCACGTTCTTGTGCCTGTTTCATTAAGAGGCTAGTTAAAATGATAATAATATTATCTCTTCCAGTTTTTTCCACAATTGGCTGATATAGCATTTCAGAATCAAGGATTACCAACGTGCCGTCTTTTTCATATCTTGCTGTGTCTATCCCTGCCAGTAGGTACATCTTTTTTCTTACTGCAGAAACAGGTTGATAGTGCGTGACGAGAACAAGTATTTCGTTTCTGTCTAAAATCGAATCTTTACAGCATTCAATATAAAATTCTTCAAATTGCTCCAATCGAGGGTAGATAACAAGGTTGTGATCTGCGTAATTAGAATTCTTGATAAACTTTAGAATTGTGGCAGGGTCTGCATTGACTATACTGTATCTATTGTTATCTTTATCAGAATAGCTATCACGATTCTTCGTTTTTGTATCGCCTTTTTCGTACATCCCTGTCATTACCAATGTCTACCATCCACTAATGCTGCTGATCCTCCTCCTAAAATTACCGCCATAACATACGCACTTTTTGTTTTGAGCTCCATGATATCAGAGAAATACTAAAAATATGATTTAATACTTTTGTCAGATTTTTAAAAAATATATATGATATTATTATAAGATAATCTAGTTCTCCCACTTCAACACATAAAAACCATAAAATTACCTTCAAATAATTGAAAATACGATATTTTACCCTACAGCAAGGGAATTTCAATCATTTTATACGATGACTTTATAAGCGAATCTGGAAACATCATGAATACATCAGACTATCACGGCAATCAGTAAAGCAGCTTTAATAAAATCCGGATTTTCTGCTTTATCAGCGACCTGATTTCCCGTACATAAGAGCCTGATAGCTGTATTCGGTATTTCAAGCTAGACAAAACGGAAAGAGCATATAAAAAAGAAGGAGGCTTTTAACATACTATGAACGTAAGATAATGACAATTTTGAACAGGTCATGCTACATTAGCCATATGAACTACACAGGTTAGTTTAATATAATATGAGATTCTTGTACAATTGACGTAGTTGTGTCTTATACTACGAGCAACAGCAAGATCAGAATTTTGGTAGTAGATGATGAACCAGATATACTGTTGGGACTAAATGCAGTTTTAAGAGGGCGAAGTCATGATGTTGAAACATTTGATAATCCTTCAGAAGCTTTAAGGCATCTTACAAGTGGTAATGGAGTTACTCCCTACGACTTGGTCATTACTGACTACAGAATGCCTGCTGGCGTATCAGGCCTAGATTTAGCCAAACGGGTCAAGGAGCATACAAGACGAAAAACAAAGGTCTTTTTGATGACTGGCTTTGATGTATTATCTTTACCTGAATTTGATGAAGCATTGGAATCAGACATAGTAGACGAAGTTCTTCAAAAGCCTATTCCAAACGATAAGTTAATTGCTATTATTGAAAAGAACTTTTTGCATAATAATCCTTAGCTGTTGGTGTCCAAGCGTAACTGTAGGCCGCTTATAAGCCTATAATCAGATAAAGGAGTAAGCATACTCCTTTCACCTTTTTCTTTGTTTGTATCTCTTAGATATAGAATTCGCATTTATTCTGTATTTTGCACCCATAAACAAAATTGAATCAGCTTGAAAGTATGGCACATCATAGACTGACATCGTTGACAAACTGCTTGATAGCTATTACAACAAATAGTAAAAAGGTGGCCATAATTTTTCTTTTTTCATGAGATTTTTCATGAAAGTTATCTCATTTTACTCGATTACCTTTATATATTCCATTTGTCATACGGAATAGGTGAGGTATCATTTCAGAAATTACAGAAAAATACTCTAACGTTCAGGAGATTCTGTCTGTTCTTGCGTCACCCGATGTCTTCAAGTTATTTTTATATGCAGACAGAGGTTTTGTATTGTCTGTTTCTCTTTTGGAAAAACTTCGAATGTCGAATAAGCAGTATTATAAGGCATTACACAAATTAAAACTACTAGGTCTTTTAGAAAAAAGAGATGGTATATACCATCATAGTATTTCAGGTAGTATTTTGTATAAGCAGGTTGTCCAACAAATTGCTCAACTGTCTAAGCAT
>DATFPS010000284.1:0-7534 GCA_035264705.1 Nitrososphaeraceae archaeon
AGATAATATGTCTGATTTAAATTTAAGTCACAAAAAGTAATATTACAAGCAATTATTACCTTCGAAGAATATCTAATATCTCATCTATCCTAGCATTTGTTTTGAATGCCGAAGGATTGAAACTTGTTTTGGAAGCTCTATAGCCAGAAGATGATAATTTATCTATAACAGTTTGTAAGGAATAGGGATTTGTCCTTAGCTTCGATGCGATCTCGTCTCCTCGGAAGTAAAAAGGAATGTCATCGAGTTCGTCCATACAGATCGACAATAGCTTCTGGGAACGATCCATCCTATTTTTACCTTGAATACCATTGTTAACGAATTCATGACCGACCAATCTGCCTATGAAATTTTTATCAAATAATTTATTTATCCACATTTGACCGGCTACACTAAAAGTATTACCGCAGAAATCGCAAACTTCTGACACACTATATCTTTCCACAACATTTCTATTTCCACATCTAAAACAGTGTCGCAAGTATCCTATGTTATCATATACCTTGTTTGCCTTACTGCTACTTACAAAGATTTTAACATAGATCCTCAAATAATGTAAATTAGCATGAACAAAGATCGGCTCAATTGCAAGATCCAATCTCGCCGCGGTTAATGCGATTAAAGAAATCACTAGCCGAAGAGCTATTTCATTAGTATAATTCGTGTTGAGAGATCTTCCATAATATCTACGACAGCAAATAAGTGGATAGATACCACATAATACTGTTGTGTCTGTTGCAGTTATAGAAATCAATCCGCCTTCAAGGATCGACCTTAGGACGCAATCAACGAAGGGTGCGGGGGTTCCGAAAGGATCTAGATCAATTATCGTAAACCTTTCTCCATTTCTTGTTGAATGTTGTGTTAAAAATTTACAAACTTCATTGATAGAGTAATAACATTTTTCTTCAACTCCATTTAACTCTGCGGCTTTTTTTGATGCCTCTATCGCTAGAATATTAATGTCGTTAAGATAGATATTTTCTATTTCAGGTACTTCTACGGCCACTCTCAACGCTCTTGCTCCTATGCCACTGAAGGCATCGGCAAATGATTTAGTATGATGTTTAGATTCTGAAATGAAGGCTCTATATACTAATATGGATATATCTCTGTTCAATTTAGCAGCTGGATTAAAAAAAGCAGGCGTCTTTGGTGGAACCTTCCTAGTCAAGGATGCAGCTGGAACTAATAATTTAGTATTTCCCTCAATGCTTTCGATGAAGTCTTCGCTAATCATAAGAGTAAACGATTCTTTTGCATATACAATAATAGATTGGATAATAAGAATTATCATTATTTTATCTTAAACACAAGATATAGAATACAAGTAAGTATATCAATAAAAGGATCAATATTATTGCAGGAGTGTAAAGATATTCTAATAGGAGGCGTTGACGAAGCAGGACGTGGATCTATCATCGGTCCATTGATAGTAGCAGGCATAGCCATCAACGATTTAAAGATATCTGAATTGTCTAAAATCGGTGTTAAAGATTCGAAAAAATTAACAAAGAAATTACGCGCAAAAATGTTCTTAAGAATAATAGATCTAGCAGATTCTCTTTGTATATATAAAATTGAGCCTTGTGAAGTCGATGCTAATGTTTTTTTGAATAAACTTAACAAGTTGGAAGCAGAAGCGATGGCTATAGTTATTAATAATCTTCATGTCGATGAAGCCTACATTGATTGCTGCGATGTTAATCAGCAACGATACAAAGAATATGTAAAATGTCGTCTCGTGTCATGCAATACAAAATTGTATTCTATGCATCATGCAGATCAATTGAATATAGTGGTATCGGCAGCATCAATTATTGCTAAAATAGTCAGAGATAATGAGATCCAGGCAATTAGGAGAATGCATAATAGCATAGGAAGTGGCTATCCCTCAGATGAAAAAACAATGTATTTTATTCGTCAATGGGTAAAAAAATATAAAAATGCACCCTGGTTTGCAAGAAAATCTTGGAGACCACTGAGGACGATACTATACGAAAATCGCCAAGTCAAATTAACTTACTTTGGATAATAAACTGCATATACCAACGCATGATCCTTATCAAATGGTTTCAGATCTATTATCTGTTCAATATTAAACCCTCTTTTTTCTATCTTTCTTGCTTCTTGTGCTACAACTGATTTAGGATCCATCGTTACGTCGATGCTCCTTGTTTTGATCACTATCAGCATCGCACCCTTTGGTTTTAGATATACAAGACAATTTTCTAAGGCGATCTCGGTTTGATCAGGCTGTGCTATGTCAGAGTATACTACATCTACCTTACCAAAAACTGAAAAATATGATTGAGGCTTTCTTGCGTCTTCTAGAATAGGAATGACATTTCTTCGTTTTGAAGCCACATTTTCAATGAGCTCTCTCGCCACTCTAACAGCAGGCTCGACTGCAAAAACGATCCCTTTAAGTCCTACAATATCTGAAACATGACTAACAGTAGTACCAGTGGAAGCGCCCAAGTACAATACCCTTGTTCCATTCATTATAGGCAATTCCTTTAATCCTTTTTTTATTGCTCCAGCAAGTTTGCTTCTAAAGGGATCCCATATTCGATATTCATCTCCATTATATTTGACTAGTTTTTCGCCATAGACATTGTTGCCTTTAATAAGATTTAATGTAGATATTTGCTTCTCTCCAGCAACTTTGATCCATTCTACTGCAGAAATGTTTGAATCATCTTCAACAACAGAAACTTTATTATTATTATCAGTCATGATTATAATGGTCTTTCATCGTTATATTACTTGTACCCTCTGACCTATGAGTTTACAGACATAAAAAAAGGCATTAGCAAACAGACTGGCATCTCTCTTATAATAAATAGTCTAATATCGTCGCTTTGCAAATCTCTTTCGATCCTTTTTTCTATTTTTGTTTTTATTATGCCTATCTCTTTTAGCAAAAGAAAACTGACGCTGTCGGTGTTCATGTTCTCTATACTTTCTATCTCTTTCCCTCTCCGGAACAGGTTCCTTATACTTTTCTTGAATCTCTTCAATACGCTTTTTTAAACGATCGGAAACCGACGAATCTTTTCCACCATGACGATATAGATCTATCCTTGCAGCTATTGCCACTTTAGACGCTACGGCTCTTGCTATCTTCCCTCGCTGCCAACGCGGCGCAGAGTGAATCAATGGGTGTTGGAATAATAACCCATGCTTTGGAGGCCGTGCACCCGTCTTCAATGACCGGAACAGCGCCTTTTCAGCACCTAAGACTTGAATGGTACTGGAAGGCATAAAAGCCAACTTGTTTAAACTTCCTGCCTTTGCTATAATCCGAGCACCCACAGTTGCCGTAAGCAACTCCTTAACATTTGGAGCAACATTATCCATCGACACCTCAATATGATCCGATAATATCCTACGCAGTTCTGATTGAGAAATAACTTGCTCGGCAAGGTTCTTTACGATCGCTAGATTTTCTGGAGAGATATCTCCACCCTTGCTTCGTTTAGCAGCATCCATCATTATCTCGCTCTTTCTATTTTGTATGCCAGCGTTCTCTAAGATCTCCTCAGTTAGATTCGCCCGTACACCGCTCCTGCTTACAATTTCTGCATAGGCTGTAAGGCTCTGGATTAAATTGTCTAATTCTGGAAAATGTAGCCCATACCATTCACGCATTCTGGCACCAATAGTATTAATTATCTTATCCAATTCATCTAATGCATTAATAGATTGTGTAATGTGAAGATCAAGTCTTTCGGATGTTTCTTTTACCTTACTTGACGATAATTCGATGGCGAAATTTCTTAATAATTGCATTGCCTGTGTTTCGCTGTCTGCAAATTTTGAAGATACTATAAGTAGAGGTTTAGTGTTCTGAATTTCGTCTTGCTTCTCTTGTGACATGGTATGACTATTCAATCCTGCCTGTCTGAAATGAAAAGCTAGAGTAGGCTCGTTAACTAATATATCATCATAAGAATTCAATTTATCAATAAGCTGCATCATTTCAGGAAGTTTGCCTCCACTCTTCACCAATCGGAAGGAATCTACAGGATTACTAAACCTAACTGAATTTATTAGATTATTGTTATCATCAAATACTGCTAATCCTAATTCCATTAAAACAACAAAACAATATTTAGCCATTATGCAATTGTTTCTTAGATATAGCCATTAAAAAAGATACCATTAATTGATTATCTTTTATATTGTATTTTTTATTGGCGAGATATTTATGATATATTTTTTTTGGAAAAACAAATCATTGGCTTCCAAAGAAAATAACACCCATTATTTTCCAAAATGCATCGTTTGGATAATACTGATTAGAACTATTATGATTTTACTTATGGCTCCAAGTTGGGTGCATTTTATTATTGGTACTTTCTTTTCTGAATTGATATTTCTAACAGATTATCGATACGAAGATTTTTGATCGGTTATAGGAGAATTATATCTGTGATTTGATTTAGTCTTTCGCTCCAATAATTTTTGCTTTAATGGGAATAGAATTTACTGCCTAGAGTCTCTTAATGCCCGTACCAGTATTATTCTTATCTCTTCTTATATTGGCCCTAATAGTCAAAGTTGGAGGAGGCTTGCTTAGTGCAGAATTGGCTAAATTCAACAAGGAATACGGTCTATCTATCGGGTTTCGTATAATTAGACGAGGAATGGTTGGATCGGTAATTGCGTTCGTTGGATTTTCTGCAGGCATTTTGGCTCTATAAAAGTTCTCTCTATCGCTCTTGCACATAGAAGTGATAACAACCATAATGGTTGTATCGCCTAGCTCTTTTATTGAAAATAAGACTTGAACAAAATATATCCTCTTTTATAGAGATGGTAATTTAAAAACATCTTGAATTAAATATTAAAATTAAACATTAATAAAGTGAGTACTGTTGTTTTTCAGAAAGAAGGAGAAACAAGAAGCAGCGAAAAGACATGTGATAATGACTCGACAGGCAGCCGATGGAATAATTACATATGCTAAAAGTTGGCATCCACAGGAAGGAATTTTAATTTTGCAAGGTAAAATCAAGAAGGGAGAAATTGTAATAGAGGGTTTGATAATTCCGCCTTTCTCATTGCACGGTCCTTATTATTCTGGATTCTCTGGGAATGAATTGCCTTTTGATCTATCATATATAGGTACAGCTCATTCCCATCCAAGTGGATCCAACAGACCTTCACTAGAGGATTTAAATAATTATTATGGTTTAGTCTCGATAATTATTAGTTATCCATACGAAGATAACACTATTGGAGCTTTTGATAGAAATGGTAACACTATGGAAATAAAAATCAGATCCGATGACACGAGTTGAGATCTTTATAGAAACTTAATAAAAGAATATTGGCAATTTGGCTTTATAAAATGAATTGGAGAGCCAATGGATGGCATGTATAATTGTGCCACTTGCCCTAAGAGGGACTCTAGATTTAACCTTTCTATTTTTTATCTCTCTCCCGCTAGCCATGGCAATTTTCAATAATAGTTGTTATTATATATATGATGAACAAACAATGATACGTATGAATATGGGCAGGGATAGCATCTACGATGTAACGCTGGCAAAAGATGGAATAGATTATGCATGTATTTCTTGCGGCCATAACTTAAAAAGCAGAGCTCGTCGTGGCTGCGAGTCACAAAAGTGGAGAGTGGATTTCTAAACGTGACGCTCGAACAATTACGTACAAAAGCTTTTTTTCAAAATACCATAGATGTTTGGATAATGTTGTGCGAGGAGAAAGGATGGGATTGGTATAACATCAATGCTTACAGGAAGTTTATTGCTCATCTCAATTCAAAGGAAATAAAAATGCAGAAATTTCCTCTTTGTATAAAAGAATCAGGTGGAATGTATGAACGTGGCAAAGATAAGACCAAATTCCTTGACGAACTATCTCATTTCTCTTCTTATGATTCTGCGGCATATACAATAAAGTTAAGCACAGATGTTCTTACCTCCATAAGATCGTTTAACTACAATTGAATTTTTTGAATAGATCATTGTTTGGTCATACTATCATGGTTAGAATTTAATATCGTATTAAATTGCTAATATTCTCTCTATACAAACTTTATATTTTTACTTCGATTAAGATACTAATGAGTT
The DNA here is from genome assembly GCA_035264705.1 of Nitrososphaeraceae archaeon. GTDB lineage: Archaea > Thermoproteota > Nitrososphaeria > Nitrososphaerales > Nitrososphaeraceae > JAJNBK01. The sequence continues at coordinate 6,105 of DATFPS010000284.1, forward strand.
GACAGAGAAAATAAAAAATATATGAATCTCTGATAATTACCTATTCTTATCCTCACCAAGTGAAACATAGGCGACCTTACTAATATTATAATGCTCGAAGTCTAGCGTCAAAAAAGCCCACTAGATAATATCATTGGTTTCTTTTATTATTATAGAAAGAACGACATAGTACAGTCTCAGGCCACTCAAATTAAATATATTGTGCTCATGATCTTATCAGGCCAGTATGTTATTTGATGCACATATACATTTGACCGATGATGAATTTACAGGTTATATAGAATTTATCGTCAATAATTTGAGGGCTCTGAAAATAAATGCATGTTCAGTTACTGTTAATAATGAGACTTCGCTTAGAAACCTTCAATATTTTAATCACTCAACGAAAGATGTGATAACAAAATTTATAGGTATACATCCAGAATTTGCTAGTACTGAAGATCTCGCTAAATTTATTGAAATATTTAATGAAAATAGTTCCTCAATTGAGGGTATCGGTGAAATTGGCATGGATCCTACATATGTAAAAAATAATAATAATTATAATAATATAAACACCTATCAAAAACAGAAAGAAGTTTTTGGCATGATGTTAGATTTGGCAGAGGCTACGAAGAAACCTGTTTCCATCCATTCTAGGAGAGCATTGGACGATATATTAGAAACTTTATCTTCTTATAATATAGAGGGTGTATTATTGCATTGGTTTGCTGGAAGCAAAAAGCAATTAAAAAAGTCAATGGATATGGGTCTATATGTCTCCTATGGTCCAGCTCTAGTATATTCTAAAGAAAAAAAGATATTATTAAAGAATACTGATAGAGATAAAATTCTTGTCGAAACGGATGGACCTGTTAAATACTCTAGTTGCTTTGATAATTATCCTGCTATGTCTAGTTCTTTTTTAATAACTATTGTTGATTGCGTAGCTAAAATAATTGGAATAAGTTACAAAGAGATCTTAGATATACTCAGAATTAATTCTGAATCTTATTTAAAAAAGGCATTATGATAATGAAAAAGATAAAATACCTTTCCATTAGAGCTTTTCTTGATGGATCGGATTAAACGCATTTCTACAGAGCTTTTGGAAAAATATCCAGACAGATTCAGTGTTGATTTTGAGGAAAATAAGAAAATTATTAAAGAGATAGCTGTAGTCAGATCGAAGATACTAAGAAACAGGATCGCAGGCTATATAACGTCATATCTTCATAAGGTATCCATACAAAATGAGCATGAAATATCTGGTTCTGACGAAGAAGAAGAAGAATTAGAGAAAGGGTCAGAAATAGTCGAAGAAGAGTAGTGCTGTTGATAACCATCAATCTGCTCGGTGGTGCAAAAAAAATAATTGGGGCACCGTCAATAGTATTTTATAGATCTATTGCCTCAATATCTGAGATTTTAGCATTCTTGCAAGAAAATGC
>DATFPS010000285.1:0-11113 GCA_035264705.1 Nitrososphaeraceae archaeon
TGGATTTAATGGATTTAATCTACAAGAGGATATAGTTGATTTTGAAGGAAAAGGCAAGTACAGTGATCCAGAACTTGTATGGATGGATACAGAAGGACCTACTGCATTAACGTTTCTTAATTCCGATAAATTAGGAATGCAGTATGTAAATGACATGTTTGTAGGAGATGTCCATAACGGATGGATATACCATTTTGACTTGAATGAAGATAGAACAGATCTAATTCTTGATGGTTTGCTGGCTGACAAAGTGGCCCACACAGACTCTGAACTAGAAGAACGTACTAGTGTAATATTTGGTGAAGGTTTTGGAGGAATCACCGATCTTGAAGTTGGTCCAGATGGGTATCTCTATATTGTTTCAATCGGTCAAGGTGCAATATACAGAATAGTACCTGGAGTCAATGGTGGTAGTAGTGCTGGTAATGGAGTAACAACAGACATAGATGATGATGAGCAAGGAGAAGATGATGTTGAATCACAAGAAGATAACATCAGTAGCAATGATGAGGGTGAAGCTGATGAAGATGGCAACTTAGATGTTGATGAAGGTGGCGGTGGAGAGGGTGACACAGCAGAAGCAGAGTAACATAATTTTGTAGCCGTATAATTAGAAAGAGTATATTATCGATAAGTAATGTATGAACACAAGAAGCTAATCACGTAAGATGTCTATTTTAAAGAAAGTATTACACATAGGATTAGCTATACTTGCACTTGGAATTGTAGTACTCGCCTTAGGTCTTTTACAATCATCTCTGCTCGCAAACATTCCAGTGTGGCTATGATCAAAGTCTGAATAATTCGAGTCTAACTAGAGACCAAATAAATAAACATTCGAATAATCAAATTCAAGAGACAGATATTAATTTAGAGAGTAGCCGTCTGATATCAGTCGGCTTTGGAATAATTTTCATAGTTATAGGATTGATAAAAACTGGAATTGGTGATGTTGGCTTATGACTTATAATAACAAGAAGAAGAACAATCATAAGAAGAGAAGAAACAGAAGCTCCATTAGCAAAAGTGAGCATAGAAATGGAGAATAATAGAGAAATAGAAGATAACTGGTTCACACCTAAGAAGGTACTGGCCTATTCTATAATTATAGGATTAGTTAGCGGTACACTGTCTATTTTCATAAATTCGTTAATTGTACTTTCTGTTGGAGCGTTTGTATTTGCGTCGATTACAATATGGTACATCTTTGGTGATAAATTTCATAGATGGGAAGAGAAAAGAAGAACAAAAGAGAAGTATTTTCTTTGATTGTATTTCTGCGCCTTTAATATTACACAAGATATACACTACATAAAACAATACTAGCGTAGAGGCTAGGGAAATGGCATGGGATCATCAAAGGGTAATTCTAAAGGTACATCATCATCATCAGATGAATAATTATCGTCTATCATGATGTCTTCTTCTAATCCTGTCCCTGCAGTATCATCATTGCTTTCTTGTTCCTCATCTTCCCCTTCGCCTTCATGTTTCGCTATATTATCATCCTCGTCTTCCCCAATTTCTTCTGTCTCGCTTGGCTCTAATTCCTGTTCCATAGCTTTATCTTCAAATTCCATATCTTTCATCTCTGAAGCAATAGCAGTCGGTACAGGCGTAAACACTTGACTAAATATTACTAAACCAACTATCATTACTCCCACTAAAATAAGAGGGATAACAAACAGTTTTGGCTTCAACGTGATGTATTTCTTTGTGTTTGTTACCCTATATTTGAATTAAAGATTATAATGACTAAGATTTATTTCAGGACATTATACTAGAGGGATGATACATTGAGAAAATCAGGAAAACAAAAGAAAGAAAGTTCTAGCATATTCTTGACTAAGCAAAGATGTCGAATGAATCTATATAAATAATATCTGAGAAGACTCTAAATTTTAAGACAGAGAAATAAAAGTTGGCAAAAGAGAAGCTAAAGTCATAATCTTCAGAAGAGTAAGACAATGACAAAGAGTCTAAACAACCCTGACTATTATGATGAAAATACCGATCTAGAAGAGGAATTGGAAAAGGAAACAAGCGGAACAACTACCATATTTGTTGATGTTCTTTTTCTCTAACTTTGGAGAAGATTTTCCTTTAGATAGATCTATGTCACTGCTTTTGAGTACCTATGCTGCAAGAATGGACTCCTATTCACATGGGTAGTTTTATGCATTTTGAAAGCTCTTCTATTAGGATTTAACTATGCTAATAGGTATTAAGTGATTTCGATTTGTCCATCCATCGACTTCTAGCTTATTGGACAATAGAAAGTTCTTGATATATGATTCGCTGTGACTATTAGAATTGCTTTATGCATTCCAAATTTCTAGATTTTACCATATGCTACACATAAAGATGCTGGTTTTTTCATAAAGCAAAATTTTTCATTTATTTATTTATCATGGTGTTCGTGAATATAACAAAGAGAGTGAATCTTAAAAAATGGCTGTTAAAAGGAAAATCGCTCTTGTGACAGGAGCCAATAGAGGTCTTGGATTTGAAACGTGTCGTCAGTTAGCACAATTAGGCCTTACTGTCATAATGAGCGCTAGAGATCTCACCAAAGGCCAGATAGCTGCAAAAATATTACTTGATAAAGGATTGGACGTATTATTTTATCAGCTTGATGTATCAGATCAAATCAACATTAGTAGGATAACACATCAATTAGAACAAGAATTTGGACAATTAGATGTGCTAGTCAATAATGCAGCAATTCTCTACGACACCTGGCAAAATGCTGTCAATGCGGACTTCGACGTTGTCAATAAAGCATTAATAACTAATCTGTTTGGGCCTTGGAGATTATCTCAACTGTGTATACCTATAATGAAAAGAAATAAGTATGGACGCATTGTAAATGTGTCGAGTGGAGCAGGCTCTCTAAGTTACATGGGTAGTGGAACACCAGCCTATAGTGTCTCCAAAGCGGCGCTGAATGCACTTACTCGGATTCTAGCAGCAGAGCTTCATGGAACAGGAATTTTGGTAAATGCAATTGATCCGGGATGGGTAGCCACAGATTTGGGCGGCAATGGAGGACGTCCCGTAGAAAATGGAGCGAAAGGAATAGTATGGGCTGCAACATTACCAGATAATGGTCCAAATGGAGGATTTTTCTTTGATGGCAAGCCAGCGCCATGGTAACTAACCTGTTCTAAATTATACTACCTCCTATCAGATAGACAACTGTAACAAAGCCATGTGGAGGAACATCATATTGAAAATGCGACATTTCTCAAAATATGAGTAGAGATAATCTTTTTTGTCACCTTAACTGATAATAGATAATAATGAAGTCTAGAAACTGGAAATGGTGTGTGCTCCTAGGAGCAGCAATATCCATAACACTTGCAACACCATGGGTAGCGTCATCTATAGATTTTGTTCTTCAAAATGCAACAGGACAAGAAGAAGAAGGAGAAAATACAATAGATGATGTCAACTTTAGCCCTCCTCTAGATAATATTTTCCAAATAGGAACTCGATTTCTAGTTGAATATGATAATATACCAGTCTAAAACAAATAGGTAAAACTGGTTTGGGTAACTGAACTTATATTTGCTGGTTATGGAATAATTAATGGTACCATTGACTACAGTGACAACGGTACTGGAGTCTACCTGACTAGTCCCGATGACGGAAGCGTTTATCAGAAAGGGATCATTGAGCTGAGGACAAAAAGTGGAGATGATGGTATTAAACTAACTATGGATCTATTAGTAGCAGTAGTGATACTCAAAAAGTGATAAAAATATAGTCTTAGATAATGGTGTTATGTTCTTTAATAAATCATCAGCTAGTGGAGAAGAACTGTCATTTCTCGACAAATAAAGTATCTATCTATAAAGATATGATAGATCTCAGCAAGGTAACCTTACAACCATAGCATGGGAATTGAAATAAATCCCTATATAATATAAAATTTGTAATACCTGATAAGCAAATATCGTCGGTATACCTGAAAACTTGGAAAAATAAAAATAAATTCAATTTCTCATAAATATCGGGATCATATTTCAAATAATAAATTATCCCAGAGGATATCCCGGCTAAACAGTACAAAACTCCTATCAAGATTTAACTACCGGCGAGATATTAGTGTTTTCATGAGTTATTTACGTATCTTATTAGAATCTTATAAAAAAAGTTCTTGTCATTGTTCTTCTTCGAATTTACTTCCTGCTATAAACTCAGCATTTTGCTATATTTGTCAAATGGGTTTCAAATGTATTCCAAAAAAGTGAGTGAATAAAGAATGGCAAAGAGAAAAATAAGTAGAAAAAAAGGTAAAGTAAAAATAATAGGTTCAAAAAGTGCTGACTATACGTTTTTAGACAATGATTTGTTGAACCTTAAATCTATTAATACTAGTCATAAAAAAGACGAAGACAATAGTGATCATGTTACCCAAAAGGAATCAAAGATAAATAAAGATATTCACCGTATAAATAAAACTGATTTAGATGTCGCAAAGTCTCGCTATAAGGGAAGGATTACTGGCGGACAATCTAGACAAAGTCCTTCGTCTGTTTATGAATAGTAGTAGCTCTATACAATATTAGATTCCATTTCATTACTTTAAGACGGTAGAAAAAAGAATGAAATTTGACTAACAGCAAGTCTATGGTTGGGAGTCCTGCTAAAACTTCTTATTTCTTCTTTTCTGACTGACCTATGCCAGAGCGGGATGGGAGTGATATCGAACACAGACAATCACTTTTGTGCAAGCTCTACAGGTAATCTTTTTTATCTAGATCGTATTTTTTATAATCGCATTAAATGTTGATCTTCTTCTCCATGATGTGCAGGTTCGACATTAGGATCAGCAAAACGTATAGGATTTTGTGCTTGAGCTAGTTCAATTACTTTATGGCAAAAACAAAAAGAAATTCAGAATCTTTATCAACAAATTTATTTATTAACCATATACAAGCTCTTCTATCTATTTTTGCATCTTTTTACTTATCCATTTCTTGATATAATACTCAGAGAGATTGGTAAAAAGGCAATATTTCAATCCATCTCCTTTTAGAAGCCAAGTCTATGTACAAAATAATTGAGATTACTTCATAATTATAAGTAAAATTCAGCCTTTAAAATGGTCGAATCTATCCTACTTACTCCACCAGACCTAGAGAATTAGTACAAATCCAGTACTAATTTATAAATTTGAAATGTATCTCTTATAAATATACGTTATAGTTAAACAACGAAAAATTGTAATAAAAAAAACACTTGGTTATGAATGAATTATTGTACCATCGGCGGAATCCAAAAAGAGTTTGCTCGAGCCTATACACGTAGACAGAGAATCCAAATATAGAAATTAACAGAACACTTTTGCATACAGGAACTAATCCTGACTGGAGTCATTGCGATATTTTTGCTTTTTAGTGGACTCTTCTCCTCGGTAGGTCGGCTTATTTCTAATTTCGTTGCGTATTAGAATACTTTGCACCGGTATCTTTAGCATATCTTTTAAGATATTTAACAGTCGCTATTAGTTGCTCTCTAGGGCTTTTTAAAAGGCACATCGAATAATCTAGCGAGTTTATGTGCTTTGTGTCCTCCTCTTCGTGTTCTTTGACTTCACCCCCATATACTTTTCCTCTTCTGTACCGTCGTCTTCTGGATCGTCTTCTTCTATCTCTATCTTTCTTATCGACCGATTTATTTTGATCTTCCATCCCTTATTGAAAGATTATCTGAGTGTATTGCTTGAGTATATTACGTATTCATATATGAAGTTACTTTGAAAACCGACTACTGTGTTCTTTATGTTCTATTTATTGGTAACGTTCTGACATTTTAACCATCAGTATAGATTTGTAGTCTACTACGTATTATAACTTAACTCCGTTAATTTGGGTGATGAGTAACTGCGTGTATTGAAACAGCAATACACATGTATAGCGCTGCTTTGCTCCTACGCTAAACACCACAAATTAATAAAACTTGTCGTCAATTTGAGTTTTTTTAAAGCCATGAATGATTGTATAATCTCTTTTTTACTAAGATCTTGATAACCGTTAAGAAGTTTACCGAGGACATCCGATATACAGTAGCAAGCAAGAAAAACATTTGACAGTAGATAAAGAAGAACAGAGGAAATTGATTCATAGCTAACAAAAGGTGACAACTTACTCAGGATTCAAGGCTGGGCTTAGGCAGAGGTAAAAGATACCACATTATATCTGCCTGTTCGCCAATTAAGATCCCTTTATTTTTTGGGCCTCAATAATGTATAGATAAATTAAAAGATTTATGATCTTTCCAATTTCATAAGCGTTCCAACTTTCGCATTACTATATACCAAAGATGGAGACTGCGCAGCATACATATTTGTCAATTTTCTATATTACGTCAATCACCCTTCCATACTTGAGAAACCACCAAGATACAAATAATATTACTGTCAATGATTTATAGTTGAACAGAATAAGCGCTCTATATGCAATAACAATCGCTACATTAACAGCGGCCGTCGTTATTACAGGTGCATTGTTGATTAGCTATGAGGAAAATCAAGTTATGGCATATTCTAGAGCTTATGAGAAAGGAAATTACACTTTTGGAACAATATCTAGTCTACAAAATGATGAGAGTGGCAATCCAGCTTGGGTGGTCTCAGGTCATTGGAAGGCTAATTTATTGAGCAATCAGTCTGACGTTACCAGTCAAGGAAATAGATCATCATTTTCAGATCCTACGTTTAATGCATCCGTTGAGATGATAATGCTGAATGGAACGGCAGCTCACACTCATACTATTACCAATTTCGTTCTAGCAAATACATCGATGCCAAACAATATGACAAGAATATTTAATGGTACGTCTACAGCGAGTATGAGAGAAGGCCCAGTTACAGATATACCGACTGGCATAAGCATTATGGGAGATAAAGTAATAAGTATTTGGCTTGATCCTTCAAAGATAAATAATCACTTTGGAAATACACCAATCTATGGCACAGTTATGAATGAGCATGGAGATAGACAAGGTTATTCAAAGGGCAATAATACTCAAATGGAAAGTAATATTTGGGCAAAATAATAAAGACGTAATAGATGGATAGAAGATAGAGTAACTTAATAATATTTTCTTATTTTTTCTTACAAAATATTATCATACTCTTAAGAACGTATTTGAAGGAAAATTGGGATTTGCTGCATATGTGTCTTTGGTCAATTTACCTCATTCATGCTATAGAGATAATACTGATATTCTGATAATATTTGTATTTCACTGATTTCCCTGGATTATCAAATTCAGATCGAGAAGGTCCACAAGTTAACAAACAATGAAATTCTAAAGAATAATATTTGAAATTTTATTTTTGCTTGGTCTGTTTGCTGCTTAATGTTATTATGTCATAATCATTTATATAAAACAATTATAATTTGAACGATATGACCAGAAGGGATCGCATTAGATCATCTGTTACTTTGTTAGCAATTATCCTTTGTTTTGCAATAACAAACAGCATCATGACTTCATCAGTTTATGCACAACAACCGCAATACTCTTTTGTTACAAAATGGGGTTCAAATGGCATTGGTTTTGGTGAGTTCTCGCAACCAATCGAAATAGCAATAGACTCGGCAGGAAATGTTTACCTAACAGATTTCACTAGTGTGGCTAATAAAGTACAAAAGTTCACAACCAATGGTACATTCATCACATCTTGGGGATCGTTAGGATTTGGAAATGGATACTTTTCTAATCCAATTGGCTTGGCCGTCGACTCCTCATCAAATCTCTATATTGCAGACTTTGGTAACCCAGATACAGCGGTACAAAAGTTCACAACCAATGGTACATTCATCACATCTTGGGGCTCCACAGGCCTAGGAGATGGGCAATTTATAAACCCTGCTGGCTTGGCTGTTGATTCATCAGGTAATGTATATGTTGGTGATTTTGGAGAAAATAACCGTGTACAAAAGTTTGATAGCAACGGTAACTTTATAACAAACTGGGGAACTCCTGGCACTGGTGATGGGCAATTCATCACACCTGCAGATATAACTGTAGACTCAACAGGTAATGTGTATGTAGCAGATGGTGGAAACAACAGAGTACAAAAGTTTGATAGCAATGGTAAGTTTATTACTAAATGGGGAACTCCTGGCACTGGTGATGGGCAATTCGCTAGTCCTGCCGGCATAACTGTAGATTCTTCAGATAATCTTTATGTCACAGATACTGGCAATGATAGCATACAAAAGTTTGATAGCAATGGTAACTTTATTACTAAATGGGGTTCCAGCGGTAGCAGTGACGGCCAATTCCTAGATCCCTTAGGTATTGCAGTAGACTCAGCTGGTAATGTGTATGTAGTAGATAGCGGAAATAGCCGTGTACAAGTATTCGCTCCATCCTAGAATTCAAGGTAAGGGATACAATAATCTATGAATTTGTCTGTTATCACTTAAATGCAACATTACACAATAAGTACAAATTCATTTTGAGTACAAATCATTTTGCTTAACAATTTAACTTAATAAGATTTCCATATTCGTGTACTTTTTAGTAAATTATTATATATTAATAGTAAAATAGCAATGATAAACTAATAACTACTTATCTTCTAATTCATGGTCTTTTCAATTCTGTTCAAGTTCCTCAAATCATTTAATGTCATACTAAAAACTGCTTCGATAATAATGTCACTTTCTATTTACTTCAAAAGTATATGTCTCCCCATGATGTAGATAGTGGATACGGTCTTCAAGCCCCGCCTCCTTAACTTCGTGCTGAAAATCTTCAAGTGGCGACTTAAATACGTCGTAGTCATTGTAGTGAATAGGGATAGCCTTCTTTGGGTTAATTATATTAAACATTTCAAGACCCTCCTTTGCATCCATTGTAACTAAGATTCCCATGACTCTAGTTCCACCAAGATGTAATAATGCTAAGTTAATGTCAGAATAGCGGATAGGAATTTCTTTGATATCATCAAAGACTAGCGTATCACCTGTAATATATATCCTAATTATATGATGACTGCGACCATCTTCTTCTTTGATCTTAAAGTCGAGAATACTACCCATCACTTGAGGAAGAAACATTGCAACTGGAAGCGGACCATGTCGTCCTGGAGTTGCTGTGATCTGAAGCTGTACATCACCTTTAACAAATGAAATGCTTTCCCACTTATCTAACTGCTGAGGGTTAGTGAATCCTCTAAGACTCAACTCTTCTGTTGCATGGGGAGTAGTAACAATAGGCAATGATTTATCCAACTCACGTACTGCAACCTGATCAAAGTGATCTCCATGGAAATGTGAGAGAAGGACAAGATCCAGTGGAGGTAACTGCCCGATGTTCATAGCTGGATTTGTCAGCCTTGTAGTAGACAATCCAAATCCGAGATTGACTTTCTCATGAATATGAATGAAGGTCGGATCAGTCAGAATCGAAAACCCTGCATAGCGAATAAGCACTGTTGCATTTCCGATAAAGAATATTGATCCTGTATTTGGTTGTGTAGAAGATGACGACGTATTGATGGAAGAGGAGGAGGAAGAAGAAGACGTTGTTGTTCGAAGTATAATTTCTTTTGTCGTTCTAAACATGATGTCTTAGCATAGCTCCTATCAGTATAGATATTATAAATTGTAGAAGAATAGTATTGGTTATGCTCTTCACTTCTGGCCGAATTGTCATATGAATTTCATAAAAATCTAGATAACAACTACAAAAAGGAAAAGTTGCAGGTGCAGCTTATTGTTATTATTTCTCACATGCTAATCTACATTAAAGCAAAATAGCAGTTTGTATTTACATATAATATAGTCATGTTTAAAAAGACAACAGATCAAGAAACAAAAGAGACTCTCTACTCTAAGGAGACTGTCAAAGATTATCAGGAACAAATAACTCAAACTTATAGAAATGTTGTAAATAAATATTTAGAATCGCAAAAACAAATTCTTGATTCATTGCAGGTATCTTGGTCTCTAATTATCTACAATATTTATGGAAAAGTGGGATTTTGGAACTATTATTGGTGGTGGATTAATCCACTGAAAATGATGTTAGAGGCATATGGAAGAATAATAGATAACAGCTTTGCAGAAGGTTAATAGCCGCTACTAGACTCTTTTTCTATATACAATAATTAAGATGATATTCACAGAGAGGGAGAAGAAGAGAGAGAAACTTATGTATTAATCTCGACAACTATATGAAATACCTCCACTTATCAAATGGCAAAAAACTCATAGGTAAGAGGAAAATGTCTCCTTACAACCATTAAATGACGTGTTCTCTGTTATAGAGTGACATCATGTCAAAACTAAATTAAACTGATATTATGAAACAAAAATTCATCTTAGAATTAAATGGTGCCCTCGACATGGAAAATGCAGGAATAGAGCGATTGCAAGTCCGAATTGCAGAAGTTAGCTTACAAGGCGAAACAACAATTGCAACACCATCAACAAGAAAGTAAAGGTCACCAAAAAAGGTTGCAGCGGTTAATCGCTAGTATAGGTGGATCTCCTACTCAAGAGAGATTAGGATTGCCATTGCCCTCTTATCCACAGACTATAAAGGAAATGATGATTAATTCTATGACTGAACAAGAATGGGAATTAAAAGGCTGAAGAAGACATGATCGTGGAAAATGCAGAAGTCACGTGTTATCTTATGTTGATACAAAAAGCTCAGATGGCAGCAGGAGTATTTTTAAACGCAGTAGATCCATTATCGCAGAACATGAAAGATGAGGAGCATATGGTCGACTGGATCAAGACTAATTCGCCTGGAATGCTTGCTCAGTTATGGCCAAAGATACAGTCAGCAGTTGCTATAATATAATCACAATAATAATAACAGCAGGTTACTAGTATGTCTAAAATTACCTTTATTATTTACCGAAGGAGGAAGAAACTCTTTTCTGTTGGTATGTCATTGAAGTATTATGAAAATCGTTAATGCCACTTCCGAGATTCCCGGTATGACTAGGGAAGAGGTTGAGAGATTCCTTGAAAGTAAATTGAATTTGCAGATGGCAACCATCGATGAACATGGTGAACCCAATATCCAACCCGTATGGTTTTACTATGATAAAAATGGAGAAAAACTCTCAATAACC
>DATFPS010000286.1:0-5488 GCA_035264705.1 Nitrososphaeraceae archaeon
CTTTATTATCATAAACAAATCCAGATCCTAATGCACTAGCATTTTCTGATTCTGGACTTGGTAATATGCTGCTAGGTGGAACTTTCCTTGTTATCTGAACTACAGAGTTCTCTACCTGTTTGAATATGCTATTAAGAGAAAAAGAAGATTCATCATGCTTTGCCGATACCCTATCAACGACTGTGGAGTTTTGTTGTTGCTGTTGTTGTTGTGCCATAACAGGATATTGAGATGTTAATAATGCATTCATTGCTGTAAATACGAGTATTATAGATAATACTATTTTCAGTTTTGATCTATGTAACATAGTATGACTAAATATCATAATCTTATAGATGTTGCGACTCATTCTGTTATAGTTACAGACGTTACTGTTTTCTTCTTCTTGTTTTAAGCTCAATATTTTTACAATTTTGATATTTCAAGAGGAATACTAATCGGTTAATTTCCATGCTATCAAAATATGAAAGATTATAAAAAATTTCTCTCAAATAATTGCTAGTATAGCAGGAAAATTCTCGAATATTTTACGTATTTACATCTGCTGGCATCACATGACTTCACTAAATAAGATATACAGAACTCATCATGATGGGCTTTGCTCTTCTCTGCTTTCATAACTTTGCTAAACCTGTTTAGATCAAATAGAAAGTAAATAAGGAGAAATATTGAAGAAACAATTATTTTAGACAACGCCACTTTGAATATTGACTAAGACTGGATGTACAAGATTTACTCGTAGCATGTGCATGCATGCGTGTTAAGCTTAAAATTGGCTAACTTATGATAACCATTCGTTTCTACTAAATGGATTTAAAGCAATGGTGTGAAATTGATGAGCGTATATATATTGCAGACGCCGATGAACGTTATAAACAATATGCTGGTTTTGAATATAGCGAAGCAGTAATAGAACAACTCGCTGATATCAAATTGCGTAATGCTCAGATCTTTTTGAGTTCATTCTCAGAACCTAGAGAAATTTACCTTAATACAATAGAAAGCATTGCAGATTCAAAGACGAAAAAACTAGAACTCAAGTTACATAATTTAAAAAATAAAAAAATTATTTCTTCGAAATACAGGTTTAACAAAGCCCCTGTTAATTGGAGTACATGGCGACAATTCAATAGCATTGAGAAAGATTCAGTGAAACGTAAGCATGTATTCGATGAATTTATTGCAAAGACAAAATATATTGCACCAACTATAGAAAGACGATTTTCTGCTATAAAGGAGGTATATTCTCAATATGGAGGAAAGACTATCAGCAAAAGAGAAAAAGATCATGATGATGATAATAATAGTGATACAAGGAGAAGGAGCAGCAGCAGAGGAGATAGTTATGGTAACAAACCTAGTAAAATCTGCAAAACAAATATGAGTCCTCTTGATGGATATTTAGAAAATGAAAAATTATCATATTCACAATTAATCCAATTTGTAAAATCTATGGGTCAGCAAGCAAAGAAACCTTTTAGAGAGTCACTTACTAATATTTCTGAAAAGGTTCTGGGAAGAGAAGCAGAATATTATGACGACTTTTACTTTTTCCGTAATAAGGTTTATTTCGACATGGAAAAGATTTTTTCAGGAATTGATCCTCTTCAAGAGGTAAAAAAGACACTCGAGTCAATTCAATTTGATTTATCTAAAATTAATTTTGATGTAGATAACAGAAAGAACAAATACCCATCTCCTATCTGTTTCTTCGTCCAAGTGCCAAATGATATTCGTGTGTTATATAAAACTGAAAGTCCATATTTTGATCTTCAAGGATGTTTCCATGAAACAGGTCATGCTTTACATGCAACCTCAATTGATCCATCGCTAGAATACTGGAATAGATACAGTTTTCCAATGGGTATTGCAGAGATATTTTCAATCCTTTTAGAGAGATTGACAAAAAATAATAATTATTTAGAATCTGTCCTTGAGATCAAGGATGAAAACGTCCGCAATGAATTAGCGAGTCGTAACAACTTTATGGAACTTTTTTTTGTTACGTTCTATACTGCAAATTCATTGATGAAAGCAGAGTACTGGCACAAAAATCTTTCAATAGAAGATGCAAATGTACTTTATTCTAAATTGATTAAAGAATATACGGGATTTGAAATGCCAGGTGAATATTGGATGCTTCATCATATTCTTCCAGATGCAATAATGTATGTTCCCAGTTACTTACTTGCAGCCGTCCGTGCTAAAGAACTAGACATTTATCTGCAAAATAATTTTGGCGAAAAATGGTGGACAAACGAGAACGCAGGAAAGCATTTGCGAGAGATTATGAAATCTGGTGCAAAAATAGAACTGGAAAGATTTTCTAAATTGGATAGTAGCTTGTTTATAAAAGAAATAATCAACATATAATACAGTTTTTTTTATGATAATCTTTCGTTGTGTGTCATAACTATAATGTGTAAAAAATTCTAGTCATAATGCAAACGCAACTTTTCATAGATAAGATAGAGGTTTCAATAAACCAAAGTTACTATAACGGATAAAATGTCAATTAATTAAAATTAAAATTTTTAAATTCCATCTAGCATTATTTATCATTAAGAATGGTATATATGCAGTCTTAAATAATTATCATCATCATCATAATTATCATCAAAGTTACCGAACGTACTTTCAACAAAACTATCGATAGAAGTTTATAATGAATATTATTATTAACTACAGCATTAAGCTGCCTTTATTAAAGATATTACTACTCTCTGAATTATCAGTATTACCAAAATATACATCTCCTCTAATCTGGCTTAATAATCTCAGATAGCATATCTATTTGTACAACAATAAGATCAAGACTAGAAGAAGTCGATGACTATATAGCTACAAAACGCCTATGGGAGAAAATAGTGAAATACTATGCATAAAGCAGATAGGAATTATACTTTTAAACAAAATATAAATGAGAGAATTTAACTACAGCCATTGAAGACCTCAATAACGCAGATTTTCCTCAAATTCCAGTTGCAGCAGAATGCTTCTCTGCTCGGTGTTGTTGCAACTTGTCAGGATTGTTAAACTTTTCCATACACATATCACAAATATACTCTTCAGTGGAAGGGAGTTTATCAGTAGGAGAAGCAACATTTTCCTCAAAATGCTGTATTGTTTCATAATGAATCACTTCTTTTTCTAGTGATATTTTATATTGGGAATTGTATTTACCGTTTACAAGTTCTGAATTAGGCTTTTTGCTTACAATTTCATATCCATGTTTAATCTGCTCTTCATTTACATTTAGTATGACAGATGAATCTCCTCCACTTATCTTTATGTCAAAATGTGAAATGGCAGAAATTGGAATTTGAAATTCCTCATCTTGGATAAGGCCTCGGTTATATACTGTGAAATACTCATTATCTATTTTTCTTATCTTGCCAATAGTCTTTCCATTTGATGTGAAAACATTGTCACCTATAAACAAAGTAAATGCAACTCTCAAAGAGTGGCATCGTATTTATCAATCTATTGGATTACAATACATGCTGTTTTACTAAACACTCGTACGAAGTTTATCATCATGAGGTTTTAAAAAGATTAATAAGATCTGTCCAATTCATGCGCTGAAATTCAATCGGATCTTTAAGTGGGTATTTTACCCAACCTTTAACAATTGAAAACTTGTATATCTTTGATTTGTCTATAAAGTTAGCATTAACTTTTAACAGCGTTCCCCATCGCTTCTCATGTTGTGTGATATCTAAGATCTGTCTAAAAGGTATCTCAAGATTTTCACCACTTTTATTAAGATCATCTTCTAAATTTTTTATTTTGTATCCTTCTAATGGACGGAATACATTTTCACCTTCCTCGAATCGTTTAAGTTGTCTTATAGAGTGTACATCATATATTCGATAAGTCATATTTGTTTTTGAAATAAAAGCTATGCGTCTATCAGTGATAACAAGCATCCCTTCTTTACCTCGTTTCAAAAAACCCTCTTCTTCACCCCATATCCACATCAGATGAGCTTTAATTTGTTCATTCCACTCTACCAATATGCCTCACACAATATTTTGCTAATTAAAAAACTTCTTGTCTCTCAAAGAACTGGAAAAGGATAAGAATGAGGTATAATATATTTTGCTTTTACCTGCTGAAACTATATTCTATAAACAATATTAATAATGTGCATAAACATATAGTATTTGCAAACTTTCTTAAAATTAAATAACATTTCCATACACTCATCTATATAAAATTAACAAGTAGTATAAAGGAGGACAAATAATTTCTGAGTTTAACTATGATATAGAACTACTACTGCTGCTACTGATAGTATAAAGTTAATATTATTATTATATGAGCTTCAAAAATTAAGTCGACAATTATTTTTAATTTATATATTAAACCCGATAATAATATTTAGATTCTATGAATTTTTAGTTTAAAACAAAAATAAATTAGTTCATGGATTCAAGAAAGAATTAATAAGATAAAAATTTAAAAAAAGAGTTTTAGGACTCAATTGAGGACAGGAGGTTAACCTTCTTCCCAACCCTTTACGAAAACAGCATTCTTCTTTAATGGAATTGGTTGTCCTGGTGTGTAGTCCATTGGTCTCATCCAGAAGATTGCCTTTGTTGGGCAAACACCAATGCATGCTCCATCGGAGATGCATCTCTCTGGGTAAAAGACAAATGCTTTACCTCTCTTCCACCCTTCTACTGGCTTTACTCTCAGTACATCTGGACCGAGAGCTGTACAAATCTCTACACAGAGAGCACAGCCAATACAGTGTTGTTCACTAATATCCGGAAGTATTGCTACTGGCATCTAATTCACTTAACCTTCGATCCATGTTGAAACTATTTAAACCCTATGCCATTTTTATAACGCAGTAATATAGCAGCATAGACTTAAAGAGATAGTCCTTGCTCATTTTCATTAACTTTTCAATATTTAATATGTTAAACTTATGTCATGATAGCAGTTACAAATTATTATTATTATTAACTTTGCTTAACTAATGCTCTCTCCCTCTATTAACAGTAACTAAGTTAATTTGTACTATTGAATAATCTAATAGAGAAATAACATCTAGTTGTTAAATCATTTGTTGGATATTAACTTCGATATTACAAGATGAACAAAAGATATTCGTATGCTCTTATTATCATATCTCTAATTCTTTTATTCGCATATACTCAAGGAGATTATGTATTTGCTCAGAGCAGCCCATTGGAAGAACAGACTAAAAATGCTTCTAACGATGAAATAAATGAAATACAAAATCAAGAACCTACAGAGACAAGAGATGGAGGAGAATATAGTGGGTTTGAAGAAACAGGAGTTCAGACTGAAGGAATACCTGAGGAGGGTGCTGAATCAACACCACAAGCTCCAATATCTGGTCTTGAGGTAAGGGATCCTAACGACGAGAGTGCAGCACCATTTAATGTAACAAATGCTACAGGTAGATCATATAATCAAACCGATAATAATACTACTACAGCAAATACAACTTCAC
>DATFPS010000287.1:0-11027 GCA_035264705.1 Nitrososphaeraceae archaeon
GGGAGGGAGCAACCCTAAGGCGGCATAGTCATGCTGGCACGTCTACGTGGTGGATCTTGTATAGCTTGAGATGGGACCTTGTGTTTATGGTGGTACCAGTAGGCTGCCCCGCCCTTTAAAATATTATATTAGACACATTACTAATCCTATAGAGTAGGCATCTATCCTTTTCTCGTTAGTCTACAACATGATCAGCTTTAGTTTTCTTCTCTTCATGCCAATGGCAATTTGGATCTTAGATAAATCAGTTCTAGACACATTACTTTCTCTTGTTTGGCTTTTTAATGAAACCTTTTAGTATAACAATACAAAAATCTGTCTTGATAATTATTTAATTTTTATTTCTTAATGTACGATCTTGATTTGTATGAACTCCGCAGAAAGTATGAGAATGAGTGACATAGTCCATTCTCTCATGTTTACCACATATCCATGATATATACTCCTTACAGATAGTGCAGACTGAGATAGGAGTATACTCCGCATCCTCTGCACCCTCCTTTGTTAAATATGTATAATAATTTTATTATTAGATAATGTAAATTGTAATATTAATATTAATCAATATTAATTCTACTTACCCAAATAGAAATATCTGAATAGTAATTCAGCTTATCGCTTTTATATAAATAAACATTTTCTATTAATAGCACAATAATGTATTTCCTAGAAACATCGTTACTTGAATAGACTAAATATAGCCCTTCACCAAGCTGTTTTTTATTTTTCTTTTTTTAATTCTACCTTTAAAGGAACAGCAGGGCAAATAAAAGAATTAAATCAGAAGTTCGTATAATACTACTTGTAGAGAGAATCTTTTCCTTTCCAACCTTCACAGAAAATCATTTCACTTGTTTAGGGTAGTATTCGTTATTACCATAAACTTTTAGTAAGTGCCTTATGACCTTCCCGCTCCATACATTTTAGCATGATCTGACATACACTCCTCATTAGCATTTCTGAAAGGCTTTGCCAGATGTTCTCTTTTGGGAATGAGAAAAAATATGTATTGAATTATCCACAAGATGGCTCTTTTCTTGTCCTGCATGTGTACACAAGGTTTAAAACGTCAACTTTATCGGGATTTTGCTCTTCATCTACTCTTTTAATCTATATGCAAGTATCTTTATCTAAGGTAAGATCTAGCCCATAGTTTGTATAATAGAAGGTTAGGACAGGATTTTAATGGTTTGACTGTGTTGTTCTGATGATAGAATTTTGCCGTCTGTTTTTTTAGGATTTGAACTGTGAAGTCATTGGGGCCGGCCGGATTTGAACCAGCGATCTCCAGCGCCCGAGGCTGGCATCATACCAAACTAGACAACGGCCCCAAAAATTTTGTATTTCTGTATGACTCTATGTTGCCGTATTATAAAATATTGGTAATACTAGAAACAGAAGTGTATTTAGACATAAGTATAACTATTCAATATTTAGTTCATTCTGATTATGAATTAAAAAATAAATTGCTTTTTCGCAACAGGAGTTGTGTATCACCGACTATTTCTGTGCATTCTATTAATATGGTCACTCATTTCAGTTGCATTATTAAACTCTTTTCCACATGACTCACATCTAGGATGATGTGCATGTTCATCATCTTTTATTTTCATAGATTAGATTAAACAAAGTAAGATAAAAATGAGATCATATTGTGGTTCGTCTCTTTGTGAAAATATCTTAGCATGTGTGAACCTATGTCCGATTGATATAGTGTAAAAGATGTGACACTTTGATAATTATGGACAGAATCACTATTCAAGTTATATAAAAGTTATGCATCCATACTGCCATGATATACACAATTATTAGCGTGCCAACTTCTATCATATATTTTACAGAAAAGAAACTGAAAAAATAAAAGGCATTCCATTACCGAAATTGTGCTTATTAATACATTAATTAAGCGATGGCATAAGCATTAGAAGACACAGATTGTTTCGTAAGTTTATTTGAAGTTTACGGTGATAATAAATAATCTTTGAAGTAATAAAAAATTAAATCATCATCTTTTCGTTCATGTTTTTTATTAGCTATTAAACGTAGCATAATAACTCTCGAATATTTTATCATACACATTTTCAAATGTTTTGCAAGAACGCGGTATGATATTAGAAGTAGTTTGGTAAAAATACAGTCTATAATTACCTTTGCAGTAAGTATAATTATAATTTTTACTATTTTAATAATGAGAATATGTTTAGTTTTTCTTATACTTTATAATAGATTAAAGCTGCATTTTCTCTGATATTGATCGAATGTCCCAAAGTGATTTTGATGCTCCAGACAGGTTTGGCACTACCACTCCATCTTCAATTAATCGGTTTACTACAATAGCAGCCATCGGTAAAGCTCCTGTAGCACCGGGGGAATTATAGTTTAGGATATGTAATGAATGATCTTTTTTTATGATTAATGTATCTGGGAGAAATTTCCCATCCTTATCTACAAGACATGATCTAATTCCAGCAGTTCCTCTTTGAATGAATGCAGATGCTCTCAACTGCGGGAGAAATTTTCTTGTTCTATTTATCATTGTAGTTTTAGAGAGCGAACTTTTTAATTCATTACTGGCACTAAACAAGAATTGCTTGTCAAAAAAGATTTTACGGGCTCCTGATGTTCTTAATGATTCAGATATCTTTGGTATAAGATACTTTAAATTCTTACTTAAATTATATGCATAGGGACCAAAGACAGGAACTGCGTTAGGACCAACTTCGCATCTTCCATCAACACGTACAATCCAATGGGGATCTAGGAAAGGATACTCAGGATATTTTGGCACCGAATAAATACTTGTCTTTGTAAGATCATTATATTCTGGTGGTGCTAGCCAATATTCCCCTTTAAAATGAAGGTCGGTAAGTTCCACTGCAATACCTAGAGAATGAGCTATATCAACGGAATTACCTCCCGCTGCATTAACTACAAATTCAGTATTAATTTTTTTTTCATTTCCATGTTCTAGCACCAATGTCAACATTCTATTTCCTGTGGATTGCAAGACTTTTTTGACTCTATGTCCGAGTAGAACCGTACATCCAAACAATTGGCAATCTTGTATCAGATTCTTTGTCAAAGAACCATAATCTACAGATGCATCCTTTGAACAATATATGGCTGAACTGCAATGAACATTTGGTTCGATTGCTTTTGTTTCGTTTCTATTGAGAAATTTGAAATCGTGCTCTCTACGTAGGCCGTTCGCTTCTCCCCATTCCATATATTTATGAAGTCTATCAATACCAAGTTGGTCGTTCGCTACTTCTAATACTCCATCCTGTTTGAACAAAATCTCCTTATAATGTGAATAGGCTTGCCACATCTCATATCCTAGCGATGCAGCTTTTGCAAAAATTTTCTTTTTCACAGGATCGTAAATAAAAGGAGCGTGTACTTTTCCTGTATTTCTAGAACTTGTATGAACAGCTACATCGCATTCCTGTTCTATAAGTATTATCTTTGAATGAGATACAGAGCTCAAAAAATACGCTAAGGAAGCACCTAAAATACCGCCGCCAATAATTGCAATATTGTAAACATCTTGCAAATTATAAATTAGTTAAACTTAAAGAATATAAAAAGCATTTCAATAAATATATAAAATCAATTATTTTATGAGCTCTTAATATCTATTACTATATAAAATTATGACAGGGGATGATGAATTTAATATCTTTCAAAGCGTAATATTTTATCTCTTCTGTCGTAAGTATCGCGAATTCATTTCTCTGATTGTTTGTTTCTTTGCTTAACTTGTAAGCAAGAAATAATTTTCTCTTTTATTCAAATATTGAATAAGCCAGTATATAGAAAGCAGCAGGTATGATTTTTGCGAATAATAGCCTGTATCTTCATCAAGTTCTAGTAAAGCCTTCTTTCCCAGGAGTTTCTCCTTTTTCTATATGTCCTAATGATGTTTTAACTTGTATGAAGTCTATTAAATATCTTACTTTTATAGTCTTAAAACTGTCACTATTACCCAAAGAGAATGATTGCTCTATATATATATATATATATATATATATATATATATCTCACTTATGCTGTTTCTAATGTCGCTAACTATTTTTTGATGCTACAACTGATAAAACCAGAAGTGCAGTTACCAGCGAGGTGAATCTTCAATCAATTATAGTCTAACGGATAAATTTGGAATAAAGAAGATGTATCAAACTAAGCCAGGTGGAAGAGAGGGGTATATCGATATGATCAATCCAAAGAGCGATGGAATATTTTCTGTATATCTAACCATAACGAAGCAAAGTGGTAATTCAAGACGTATTGGAGATTCTGAGGTTAGAATGAATGTCAAAACTCTTAGCGGATCAATACCTTGGAAGAAGATAGAGATAGCAGGCTATGCCAAAGTAATATCAACAAATCCAATGGAGACCAATAGTAGCCTTGATTGGTATGCAAGAAGTGGTGAACATAATAATAATATTCCATGTGAACGCACATCTCTAAAAGGTATAATACGTGTTGACTGTACCATTGAATGGAAAAAAGAGAGATATGGCATACCGGAGGATATATCGATGAGCGAGATAAAGCCAAAGTTACTGATCCAATCCTAGGAAGGTGGATTGGTTGGAAAGTAGTAATGTATAACATTAACAATGATACTGCAGTAAAAATGGAATCATAATAGATAATAAGAATACCAACTACTGGGTTAAAGTAACAGATCTTGTAGATGATGATGGTTGGTATGCTAATAGTCCTGATAATATATTTTATAGTGCTAATTGTGGTAAAGATTATATCATAATAAATGGAGTACCTATAGCCACATTCAGATCAGACAACGTGATATGGGATTTCAAAAACCTTAGTGTAAGGGAGATTATGCCTGAAGAAAAATATATAATCACCACAATTTCTAGTCTTATTATTATAAATATGTATAACTAAAGCTGTTATTAGCGACATCGATGGTAATATCACCCAAGATCAGAATCAAGATATTGAATATCAGGTAACATTTTCTACATGCATTGTAAATCAGAACTACTTGTCATGTTATAGATAGAACGATGTATGGAAATACATTCAGTTATAGCATTTTGGCGTTACTATCGTTGCTAAGGCTTCTTTATTTTTAGTTAATGTTCACGCTGTCGCATATCTGGTGTTTTTACAATCTTACGATTTGATAGCTTTATATCTTTAAGAGGTAGTAGTCAATAAAAAACAATAATATATAAAGAATTGTAGCATTGTTGCCATTTATGTCTATAAAAAAGAAAATAACGCCTACTAATGATTGGCTGCAGAATTTACATGGCAGTTGGAGAGATGTTGAATGTCCTTGTGGAAGTAATTTTCATTTTGATGGAAAAATTGATGATCTCTTTTCATGGGAAAGAGTTCACCTAAGACACATGATCTCAGATTCTGAAAACCACGATATGCTTTCCTTTTATCCCAAAGATATGGTGATTTTCTATCACTCTAAAAGCGGATATGTAGTTGAAAGAAGAAAACACAGATCAGAGGAGATTAGTGACTTGCGACAGGCTTGTATCTATGGTCAAACAAAATTAGTTGGCGTATAGTTTATGTTAGAATGCGATTTCTTAAGGTTCTACTATAGACTTCAATTATTATTTACTTCATATATAACGATAACCTATAGGTGATTCTGTCTTTGTGGTCTACCAACCCAGATGGCGCGAATTTCTATGTTTTATGGATCTCTACATCTTATCATCTAATGGATAGGCAAAATAATGAAACTCAACCAATATATTGTATATACTCTTGTATTTCACATGACAATAATCAGTGTTATAAGACATCAAACATCTAGAACTCTTAGCTTAAAATAGCAATTCCAGACTATATATTGATTGAATCATTACATCTTCAACTCGTTATGCGCTCTGTCTGTCTATGATGTTCTTTCTTCTGACTAGTATTTATTTAAAAATTTATCGACTAGTTTTTGATAATATCCATCGTTTTTGCTTCTCTTTTTATCAACTCTATGTAATTGAATGTTTCTTGTCAGATTTTATAAATTCTTTATCTCATATTTTGAGATATTCATTTATCATTTTGTAATCTTTAGTTCAATACAAATTATTAATTAACGAGCAAATGTAAGCTCAGAAAAACATTAACCTCGAAAAAGATACATATTAGACTCTTTTAATCGATTGAGTGGGACTTTCCTGTTACCTGTAAGGTGATATACAATAAAAAATTCCTTCTTGTTAAGGTGTTGGAATGTTTTTGTAATTGTCAACAGTCGTAAGAAGAATTCGACCGACGATTATCATAGAATTTATAGAACTTCCGATATAAAAGCGATATCATTATTTTATAGCTTCACTATGGTATCTACTGCAATATTAACAGAGGATGAACCTAAAAGCACTTAGAGTTTGGGAGTATCGATTTAACGTAAGTAGGAAAATAAAAATTGTAGCACGGATTATTGTATATTACTAATAAGCAGCCGAATCATTTAGAATGAACCTTTGTTCGCAGATACTCACTCAATATTACTCTGATAGTTTCAGGTATTGTTTCAAGATATCTATCTTTACGCTCCTTCTCTAATATTTTAACCATATCATGTGGTAATGCTACCATGATTTTCCTCATTGCCATGTTAAGATACCATTATATATTATTAGATGTTCTTATAAACCTGTCTCTATAATAACAATCCAACAGTTCTTTGAAAGGCTAGATATAGGATGAATAACACTATTAGAAATATAGGTAGTTAGTTTGACGGTGATTATTATATGGATACGATGAGAAAAAGATTGAAGTAAAATGGCATAAAGTTTAATTTACTAGTTTAATTTACTGCTGGCTTGTCGATAATAAGGCATTAGCAGGATAAAAGTGTTGAAAAAATTTTACATATTATATTTTGTTGATATCCTGTTATTAATAGGAAAACAGATTATAAAATTTATAAAAATCGACTTATTATTATGAGACATTTTACTTTTTAAATAATATTAATTTTTTCTGTTAAATAATATCTATTAGTGCAAAATTCATAAAAATTGCTATAGATGCTATTATAGACGTATATTCGATAGATGTAAAAATTTAGGTTGATATGTCAACACAAAAAGACTAACAATGCGTATTTGATAAACTAGTAGTAGCGACTTCGTCTACCATCTCCATTACTTTGTCCTTGGCCATATCTATTTCGTTCACTTCTATTTCCACCATAGCCTCCGTAAGAACTACTGCCACGCCTAGATCCGAAGCTCCGTTTACCTCTGCTATCGCCATAACTTCCGCTTTCATGGAAGCTATTATTACCATAACTTCGTCTTTGGCGATATCCACGAGATCTATACTGAGCTACAGGAACTTCGATTCCCAACTCTTCATTTAGCTTGCGTATAGGAAGTTCAGTCTGTCTCAAAATTCTCCCAAAGTCTTCGATCCTATCTAGCGAAACTAAGGAAATAGCTCGTCCTGTGCCTCCTGCTCTAGCAGTTCTTCCAATTCTATGGAAATAAATCAATGGGTCTTCAGGTATGTCGTAGTTTATCACATGACCTACTGCTGGAACATCTATTCCCCTTGCTGCAATATCTGTTGCAACTAAGACATCCTCAATTCCTTTTTTAAATCGATACATGGCATTATCTCTTTGCTTCTGGGATAGATCGCCATGAATGGTAGTTGCTTTGAATCCTTCCTGTTTCAATTCCCAAGCCAATTTCTGCGTTCTCTGTTTTGTAGCCGCAAAAACAATTGTCTGTTTTTTGTCCCTGCTCCTGATTAAGTTGCAGAGATGTTTAAATTTTTCTCTTTCCTGTACAATTAAATAAGATTGATCTATTGTATCAAGACTTAATTCTTCTTCATTGAGCCGGATTTGCTGAATGTCCTTCATATATTCTTGGGCCAACCTTAATATCTCAGGTGGCATAGTTGCAGAAAACAAGCATGTTTGCCTATCGTCATTCACATAGAACAAAATGAACTTTATGTCATCGATAAAACCCATATCTAGCATTCTGTCTGCCTCGTCAAGCACAACATACTTCACACTCTCAAGCTGAATCGAACCGTGTTTCACATGATCAATCAATCTACCAGGAGTTGCAACTACTATTTGTACTCCTCGTCTTAATTGATCATGTTGAAGACCAATGCTTTGTCCTCCATAAATGGACACGGTTCTAATGCCAGTATATTTTGCAAACTTGTTGATCTCAGTTGTAACCTGCATTGCTAGCTCCCTTGTAGGCACAAGTATAAGTGCTTGAATGGGGCCGTTACGCTTTACCTTCGTTAATATCGGTAATGAAAAAGCAGCCGTCTTACCAGTTCCAGTATGCGCCTGGCCTACAACATCTACACCTTTTAAAAGAAATGGTATAGCTGCCTCTTGAATAGGAAATGGCGCTTCAAATTTATTTTCTCTGAGTGCTCTATTTATTTCAGCACTCATTCCTAACTCTTGAAATGTCTTTGTCAATTTATGTTCTCACTTTGAAATATCTACAAAAGCCACGGAAGACAAGAGAAGTAATTCTATTTACTTAACAAATCCGCCGTAAACCTTTTGTTTGATTATTGTATAAATTACACAGATATAAGGCATGCGGAATTAGATTCTATGTATTATCAAAAGTTATTGTGTAGTAAGAAGCAAGAAATATTTGAAATGTTGTCTGTGTAGTATTATCTTTATCTGATGTTAATAGTTATACTTTTACATATCCGACGGATGACATTTCATTTCATTAGCTACAGTCAACCAAATATACTTTAATCTCTTTCGAGTTTTATTCAAAACGCAACTTATTCATACCGTTTGCAATAATTATAATATAAATGATAACAATAACAGCAAAAGTACAACTAAGCTGCAGATGGTTTCACTAATAGGTAATGTAAGATCATAAATAAGTAGACTATAACATATTCTTTTATGCCAAGTTTACAATGTGTTTGTAGAAAATTCTCTATAATGTAGAATATTGCTCAATTTTTATAAGATTTGTATGCTAATGTGTAATCTATAATATTTTTAGATGCTTTTTGGATAATATGTAAAAATCTTCTCAAATTAAAAATGATTGAACTAACTGTTTTAAGGTAGTATTTTTATGATAGCATATTCTTCTTCTTCTGAAGAAGCTTTAGAATTAATTAGTTTATTATTCTCAAAGGAATTACTACCACTAGAAGATGTATCTGAATCTTCTTTACTATCCATTATCTCAAATTCTTTAGAATTGATTATTATATTAGAGTAAAATGCATTATCATATGCACTGCTATTGACTGCTAAAGCAATTGTAGAATCCATAATGGTATTATTGTATATCTTGTTATTGTTAGCATCGCTGTTTGCAATTATTCCAACTTTGCAATCTGAAACTACATTAGCATATATTTCATTGTTATTTGATTCCCTGTTTACAACTATGCATCGACCTTGGTCATACATAAGGTTATTTCTTACGACTGAATCATAATTATTTCTGCTTAGTGCAATGCCTCTACTACCTATTTCATCCTTGACGTTATCGTTGTTGTACACCTCATTACCTTCAATTGTTATATTGTAACAATCTAATGAACAGATTATGCCTGTAGCACCATTGTCATGTACTACATTTTTTCGAATTACCATATCATGGGTTCCAGTATGTGGGTCAAGCCCATACTTGTTGTTATTATGGACATTATTGCCTTCTATAATCATGTCTCCTACCTCCTTTGAATAGAAACCATTCCAAATATGGTGTATGTAGTTACCTTTCAATATACTTCCATCACCACCATATACTTCCATCACCACCATAGAAGCCCAGTCCACTGCAACGACTACAATCTTCCTCAGAATACCCAAGATATGCAATTTCTGAATTGATAATTTCTGTAGAACCCGTTGCTTCTTTGGCTATCTTTATATATGGCCTAGGGATTGCGTCATCATCACCAGTTGTCTTAGCATAGTCATTCGTTTCTGGATTCCATGACGTTATTTTTACCGAATCAATCTTTGCACTACCTATTACTTCTATAGGATGTGCAGTTTTTCCATCTGCAACTATCTTTAGCCAGGATGTATCAGTGTTATTGATATAAAGTGTAGCTTTGTTACCTACTATTATACCTGCATTTAATATCCATACTACCTTGGCATCGTTATTACTAGCATCATGATTACTGGCCGTCATATCTTCTTCTTGTAGGATTTGAGGATCATTTAGTTGCTTATCAATATCTTTTAGAGTAATAATAGAATTGCAATTCAATGTGATCACCTTTTCAGTAGAATCATATTTATACAAGGGTCTTGGTCAACTTCTTCTTGTTGCGCTTCTAGATATTGTACATAAAGTAATGATGGCTATAATGTGGATGTAAGGAACAATAAAACGAAAGATATACTTATTGCTATTAATTTAATTTCAATAGAACTATTATTTTTAATATCGGACATCCTTTAGTATAATGAAAGGATATATTTATATAGACAGTTCCCGTTTTAGCGTAAATTTTTATATAGTAAGATTTAGAAGGATTTGGCAAAAAAATATTACGCAGATATAACAAAGCATTTTAAAAGGATTTTGTCTAGTATGTATATAGTCTGCTTATCTGGTATAGAGCTATCGATATCAGCCATCCATCCTATATTACAAGCTCCTAGACGGTCAAAGGATCTATTTTAAAAAACTTCAGGAGCCAAAAATATCATAATGACATTACCAACAACACCGTCACCACCGCCCCCACCACCATCATAATCTCACACTCAGTTTGCTTTTATTAGAACATAATCAATAATTCCTTTTTGATATACTTCCTTCATTTTTAATGCTGATTTGTAGAAGATGTTTTCGAGCACATCATATAGAATATTACGAAAATATGAGGAACTTTCTTTTAAAATTACATACTTTATTATTTTTCTATTTTGAATATAGTAGTCACTAAGAGGTTCATATACATGTGAACCTATGTGCCGTATCTCAATTATCTTAAAACCCGCTGCTTTAATCATGGATTTAATA
>DATFPS010000288.1:0-2208 GCA_035264705.1 Nitrososphaeraceae archaeon
CAACCACTCACTGCAAGATCTGTTAGATAATTCACACACAATAGCTATATTTCTTCCAGATGATACCGCAAAACATTATGCTAAAAATTATCCTTATTTAGATATACGGCAAAACCCTAGATCAACAGCAATCGAAATTAAGAGCAATTATTAACAGCAAATAAAATAATGATTCTTAATTTTTTGGGACTACTGTTGTCCTTCTAATATCTATCTTGTAAATTTTTTTCCTCTCACTATCTTCCTCCGACTAAACTGGTCATAAAAATAACTCGATAGACAGACATAGCAAAAAAGAAAACAGAGAATTTGCTCATCAACATGCATGACTTATTTCAGATTATCCTAAGACGAATATCTGAGTATCTTATACTAGAAACTACTACTGATTGATTGATTTGAGGAGGCTTTCCACTGTGCTGTCAATCTTTTCTAAGATAGCTTTTCAACTAGATAGGTTAAAATGCAAAGTCTATCATAGATAGCATATTAAAATTATAACAACGAGGAATTAAATTTTTGAATAAAAAACATAGTTGGTTATTTACAATCATCATCATCATTATTATTACTTCGCTATCATTGCTACAGTTATTATTATATTCCTTTACTATTATTATCCTCAAATTTTATTCCTACCACCACATATCCCTATCACTACTACTGCAATTCATAACTTCAAAGTAAGGGAGATCTATGCTACAAAGCAGATAGGAGGAAGCAAGTAAGAATTACAAATGCCAAAGTTCGTCAGACTCTTTTGAAGAGAGACACAGATTATTTATATATATTGTTAGCATTGATTAAAGAGAAAATACATGAACCTCTTCTCTGGAAGAGTCAAGGAAATAGGCATTATTTCTATTATTTTAATTGTTATCCTTTCATACGCCTTATTCTTTTACCTTCAGAATATTACCGAGCAGAATATTAGAAACAGTCTATTTGAACAGCAAAAAGAGCGTCAAATCCAAGCTACAAAGGATATTTCACAACATATTGGCTCTGATCTCCGGCTAGTTATGTCTATTCTTCAGGGTTTAGCAGACTCTGTATATTTGCAGCAGGGGGAACTATCAGGCGATAAAACTAACAAGTTAATGCAAGAAAAATATAGTCAAGCCAATACTCTAACTACAGTTGATGGACTTTTCATTGCTGATAAAGATGACATTATAACTTCTAATATAGTCTCAAAAGGACAAAGAAGTTTCATTAACATCGATATTTCATTTAGAGATTATGTGAGAGACCAGAACTACTCTAACTCCAACATTTTCCAACGGGTTTGAAGGAATCGATGGCAAATATAGGATAGCCCTGACTTGTCCGATAATAAACAGAGAGACTGGAGAATATGTTGGATTAGTAGGAGCAGAAATACCCACAATACCATTTTTTGAGTATTATGGGAATATCTATGACATAAAATCACAGTATCTAGCGGTTCTGGATAGAAACTCTGTTCAATTAATTCATCCAGTTAAATCATTTATTGGAACACCATTCTTTGGCAGCCACACACAAGAAGTCACAGGACACAATACCATCCTAAATAACATCATACAAACAGTATTGTCAGGAAAACAAGATTTTGATATTTACGAATTTAAGAATGGTGAAAGACTAAATACCGGGAATCCTATTTTTGTTGAAGGAAAACCCATATATTTTATTTTTATAATAACACCTACTTCAACAATCTATTCACAGATCAATGATGTGATTTCTGTACAAAGATTACAGACATTTTCACTACTTGCAGGCATAACTACCGCAGTTGTGATCTTAATTGTCTTTCTTATTAAATGGAATAGTAGCTTAGATAGAAAGGTAAAAAGAAGGACAAAAGAATTAGATGAATCCAATAGGCAACTTGTACTAACCAATAAAAAATTAGAATCAGCAAATGAACAACTCAAAATTCATGACAAGATGCAAAAGGAATTTATCAATATAGCAGCTCATGAGTTACGAACTCCTATACAACCAATACTTAGTTCAACCGAAGTTCTTCGTTATAAAATAAAAAATATCCAACAAGTTGATTTATTATCAATTATTACAAGAAATGCAAAAAGACTACAACGACTCACAGAAGACATACTAGATGTTACAAAAATAGAAAGCCAGTCACTAAAACTAAACAAAGAACAGTTTAACCTAAATGATTTGATATCAAGTGTTATAGATGACTATAGAAATCGT
>DATFPS010000289.1:0-10750 GCA_035264705.1 Nitrososphaeraceae archaeon
TTTGAAGGCACTAAAGTCAGGTGATTTTGGATTACATGAAACCCCAATGCATGGAAGCGGATCTCTCCTTATAGATACTACACGAAAGTATGAAATCGGCAATGATATTAGGCTTCTCAATGTTCCTAGATCTTTGTTGAATACGGTGCAGCGAATGGCAAAAAAAAATGATGAGATCAAAATTCCTCTGGATATAGAGGTAGAAGACTTGGAAGAATATGAGACTATGCAAGATATTCGAATCGCTTTAGTGTATTGTATTGATTTAAGCTCCACAATGCGATACTCTTCTATGTTCGGTGATATGACAAGAATTGAGGCTGCCAAAAGAGCGCTCTGGAGCCTTTTTCTTTTAAATCGAAAATATTTTCCCTCAGATTCTATTTACATAGTTGGATTCGGAGCTTTGGCGTCAAAGGTTGCTCCACAAGATATCCCATATTTACAAACGTTTGAAACTGGTTCTGACTTTCTCCATTATACAAATTATCAGGCGGCTTTTAGATTGGCAAAAAAAATATTGCAAAAAGATGGTGCTTTGAACAGGCGAATAGTTTTGATTACTGACGGCCATCCTAGTGCATGCTTTATTGAGGATAAAAAAGAACAGGACAGGATATTGTCTCAGCGACCATATTCTCATTTTTATGTTCCAGATAAAGAAACCATCGAAACAATGAAAGATAATAGAGACCTCAGCCTCGATACTTCCTCTGGACAACTTGTATATCTTTGTTATCGCTACAGGCAGGTGGATCAATATATAGGAGAGCGAACAATAGCAGAAGCAAAAAAATGCCGTAGTTTGGGAATAGAAATCGATACTATTATGATAAGTGAGGAAGATTCTTTACTAGGTTACGTTAATGAGATGGAAAAATATGTCAAAGGAAGGTCATATTATATTAATCCTGCAGTAATAGATAAAGTCCTTCTCAATGACTATTTGAGCAACAAAAAGCTGACTATTCATGCTGGTTGATAAATCTGAAATAACTTATTTTCTTAAATATTTGGTAAATAGCTATTAGTTTTTATGTATTGTGATAATCAAAATTATCTGGTGATCTGACCGTATGATGATGGAAATAAATTATCTTGATTGGAATAATGCTATTGAAATATTGGATAAGGCTCATGAAACAGGACTCTTTGCATTGATTATTGGGCCAAAAGGAACTGGCAAAACAACTCTCGTCAGAAAATTCGCCTCAAAGATGAAAAAAGAGTTATACTCCGTTAACTTTAGTCTTCGCACGAGAGAGTCTCATCTTATAGGGAGTAAAACTCTTGACAAAGGAGATGTTAGTTTTGTTGAGGGCATACTTGTAAAGTCTATGCGAGATGGAAGTTTGCTATATCTTGATGAATTAAACGCTGCAGAACCAGATGTGTTATTAAGACTTGATGAAGCCCTTGATGACAGGAAGCAACTTGTACTCAAAGAGGCAGAAGGACAGATAATCAACGCTTCTAATAGTTGGTTTGTAATTGCAACAATTAATCCACTTTCACATGTAGGAACAAAAGAATTACCACCTCAGCTTTTAAGCAGGTTTCCAGTAAGGCTGAGGTTAGATTATCCACCTGAAGATGTAGAACTAGAGATCATAAAACAACATGCTACGATTGATAATTCAAAAACAAATGATGTCAAAGATGCAATTAAATTAGCTAAAAGTCTGCGGGAGGCCGCTGCTGTGGAAGAGTTATTCTATAGTCCGAGTTTAAGGGAGACAATTGCTTTTGCAAAACTTCTTAATAAGGATCTTGCTCCAAAAGAAGTTGCAGAAATTGTTTTTGCCAATGCATATGATCAGTGGGGAGAGGTCGAGTATCGAAAGGTTATGGATATGATAACATCGATCTTTGGCAACTAGGCTGTGATAACATCGTCAATATCAAATAACATAATTATGCGAAATGATGTATTATTGGACATTGCTACCTTTTTGGCTAGAAGATGGTCTAGAAATCCTAAGGCTGTGATTGTTCTGACGCAAGATAAAATGCCTATGGGAAAACCAGACAAGAATCAGATTATTCTTCCATTTCTGAATTATTATCCAGGTACTGATTTTCAAAAATACCGACAATGGCGTGTTGCATTATGGTATGAATCAATGCGACTGCTCCAATCAACCAAAGTTTTAAGCTATGATCATGCCTTTGGATTCCTTCTCAATACTGTGGAAACTAAGCGTATAGAATTATTGGGCTTACGTCAATGGAATGGAATGAAAAATGAGCTCATATTCAATGAAGGAATTTCTTGGTTGTCGCGTCCTCTTCTAAATTCAATTCATGGAAGACACAAGATATCAGAGGCATTCTCTCAGTATTTTTTAACAGGTTATCTGAAAGGTGAATTGTATGGCGGAGAATTTGAAAAAGTAAAGAAGGCCTCAGAATTTGCCAACAACATAGTAATAGAATCTATCGACAATAATTACAACACTGAATGGATAGAGCAATATATTTCACAATTAATAAAAATCCTTGAACTTGACCCCCTTTCATCAATTCCCATTATAGCTCCAAGAACAAGAGTTGGAATGTCCATGAGCCAAAGCGATGTACTAAAACAGCTAGAAAAAATAGTAACTATGAAACATAACTACAAAGATGATAAAAAGGCATTAAAAGATATTATTGAAGGAAATGAAATTCTTAGCGAATTCGAGAGTTTGGTAAAGGAAAGTAAGAAGACTGAGAACAAAGGTTATGAAAGTTTGGAAAACTTCGGACTTAGTATTCCTCAAAAAATGGATATAGATGAAACCTCTATTTACGATACTGATTTAATCCAAAAGGTAAAGGCGTCTTTCAGAAACTGGAAAACCGGATGGATCGAACGACATGGGGATATGGGAGAGGAATTCGATCCCGAAAGTTATGCTGAAAACTTGCCCAAGACATTTTTGATTGATTACAAACTTTCGATTAAAACAAAAGTTGTAATTCTGCTTGATCATTCCAGTAGCATAGAAGATGTCGAGTTAGAATACAAGAGGGCCACTATCGCATTATGTGAGGCACTACATTATCTTGGTATAAAGTTTGCAGTTTTTGCTTTTAGCACTGACGAAAGACGAGTGAAATGCTGGGTTATAAAACCAGCTAATATAAAATGGTCAGTAATTAGTGCTCGGAGATTGGTACAGATAAAGGCAAGTGGTGGAACTCCACTTGCTGAGATTTATGGGTTGTTACAGCCTATGATAAAATCGTTTAAGCCTGACATTATGGTTACACTAACGGATGGTGAGCCGTCTGACTTTGATTCCGTACGTGAAATGGTTTTATTATATCGAAAAATGGGCATACGTATGGTGTCAATCGGAGTTGGTAGAAATCTTAGTGACTCGGTTAGTATAGGCCATAATTTAATTTATTTGAATTACGAGAAGACCATGTCCGTTAGTAGGTTACAAGATATACCTAAAAAGGTGATAAATTTACTTCGCGCCTAGATTAATACATTGGGATTTTGTGTTTTTACCTTCTCCCAATCATTAAGAAATCCAGTGAGCCCTTTGTCTGTGAGTGGATGCATCATCATTTTTCTCAGGACGTCTGGAGGTAATGTCACCACATGTGCACCAATCTTTCCTGCGTCGATGACATGTAGAGGATGTCTAATGCTTGCCACAAGAACTTTAGATTCGAGCTGATAGTTTTTAAATATTTGAATAATTTCTCTGATAAGCGCCATTCCTTCTTGTCCACCATCGTCTAATCTTCCAATAAATGGGCTGACATAAGATGCTCCAGCCTTAGCTGCAAGAATTGCTTGGTTAGCGGAAAAAATGAGTGTCACGTTAGTATCTATACCTTCTTCTTTTAGGCTTTTAACTGCTTTAATACCATCTGGAATCATTGGGATTTTGACAACGACATTTTGACCATACTTCTTAAGCCTATGAGCCTCTTCTAACATTTCTTCGTATCGAGTACCGACGACCTCAAGACTTACCGGTCCCTTTATAATTCTCACGATATCGCGCATTATTTGGGATGGATTACCTTTTTCTTTTGATAGAAGGCTAGGATTTGTAGTAATACCATCGACAACTCCCATATCATTAAATGTCTTAATATCTTCTAAATTAGCAGTATCGAGAAATATTTTCATTTTTTGATTCTACTCCTAGATTCTACCACAGCCTGTGTTATTTCTGTTACTGATAAGCCATACTTTTCTAATAATACATCGATTTCTTCATCCCTGGCAGATTCTCCGAATATATCATGTATGCCTACACGTCTTATTGGCACAGGATAGCTTTCTGCGGTCACCTCGGCTACAGCACCGCCCAATCCTCCAATTATATTGTGTTCTTCGACTGTTACTATGGCTCCAGTCTCTTTGCTACATTTAGCTATCAGATCCTTATCAATAGGTTTAATCGAAAACATGTCTATGACACGACAGGAAATACCTTCCTCACTTTCAAGTATATCAGCGGCTTTCAAAGATCTTGCAACCATAAGACCACATGATATTATAGTCGCATCCGATCCATCTCGCAAAACATTTCCTCTCCCTAAATTGAAAGATATTTCGTCATCTGCATAGATTACCTGGCTAGCAGGCCTTGCAAGCCGTACATAAAATGGACCCGGAGTTTGGGTAATTGTCTTGATCAATCGTCTTACTGCAATTGCATCCGCAGGTACAATTACTCGCATATTAGGAATGGCTCGCATTGTTGAGAAATCTTCTATCTGTTGATGTGATGCTCCATCTGGTCCTACGGTTAATCCAGCATGAGAAACGATAAGTTTTACGTTTAAATTTGGATAGCAAATGGTATTGCGGATTTGATCAAGGCAGCGACCCGGCAGAAAAGCAGCATAGGTACTCGCAAATACAATTTTGCCTGCAATTGCAAGGCCTGCTGCAATAGAGACAAGGTTCGCTTCTGCAATTCCTATATTAAACATTCGATCAGGGTAGTGATCTCCAAATTTCTTTGTTTTTAGAGACTCTGTAGTATCACCTCCAACACAAACTATATTGTGATTAATTTTTCCTAATTCTACTATAGTATCGCCATAAGCTCCTCTCATATCGGCGCTTTTTTTCTCACTACTTAATTGCATGATGAAATTCCTCCTCTATATTCAATTCGTTCGCTAGCGGAATCAATATATGTTTACGTGTCTTCATCCAATCTGATCTTATTCCTAATGTAGTCGCATGTTCAAGAAGCCTCCTTTCTAATGCAACATTTGCTTTATGTTTGAGCTGGATAATAGCTCCATTAATATCAGTGCTGCCATATACCGCATTTCCCGCGACAAGAATCCTAGCTCCAATGTCGTATACTTGTTGTAGAGTAGTAGCGTCAATGCCGCCATCAGCTTCAATATATCCATTGAATCCACTCTCCTTTAATTTTCTAGTCGTTAATACCATTTTTGGCAGAATTTGGGGAACAAATTTCTGACCAGCAAAACCCGGATCTACAGACATTATTATAACAACATCAATATTGTTAAGGTGGGAATACACCCACCTTGGAAGATCTGTGCTTGGGTTAATCGCGATACCGGGACTTATACCGTTCGAAAGAAGCTTTTGATTTATCTGCGTGAACTCAAATTCATCGCATGCTTCTGCATGAACCGTGATTATGTCGCATCTAGCATCTATATACTCTTCTATATGCTCGAGCGGGTTTTCAATCATTAGATGGGCATCAAAAGGAAGACTAGTAATATGTCGTAATTTCTTAATGGTTTCGGCAAAAAAAGTAATATTGGGTACAAACTTTCCATCCATGACATCTAGGTGAATAATGTCAGCGTCACCACGTTCTGCCGCTCTTACTTTCTCTTCGTAATTTTCTCGTCTTCCTGCAATGATTGATGGAGCAATCAAACATTCACTTTCAAGTTCTTCCAATAATAAAGGCGTATGTTTATTAGGAGGCGCCTTTCCATGCCATTGAGGGACATTAGCCATATGCTTTATCCCATTTCCTTTGATTGTATTAGCAATGATTATAGTAGGTTTGTCTTGAACCGAATTCGCCCTGTTCAGCGCTTCAATTATCTGCTCAACCTTATGACCGTTTATCTCGATAACATTCCAGTTAAAAGCTGACCACTTGTCACGCATGGGATCAAGAGGCATGATGTCTTCAGTAAAACCATCTTGTTGTATGCGATTGCGATCCAATATCGCTACTAAATTATCCAATCTGAACTTCGGCGCTGCCATTGCAGCTTCCCAAATCTGTCCTTCATTTGTTTCACCATCTCCTATCAAAGTGTAGATACGATTCTCTTTATTATCTAATTTATTGCCCAGTGCTATACCAATTGATACCGACAATCCAATACCTTCCGATCCCCCAGAATACTCTACTCCTGGCACGCTATGGTGTTTCTGTTGCTCGCTATATCTTACAGGATGTCCTTGAAGCCTGGATCCAAGCTTTCGCAAATCATTTATTTCGTCTTCTGGAAAATAACCTGCAACCGCCAGCGTTGCATAGAAACCAGGAGCGGAATGAGCTTTGGAATTTACGAAGTAATCTCTGTCTTCCCAATGTGGATTCAAAGGATCATGTTTCATTTTTCTAAAGTATAAAGCTCCCATTATTTCGGCCGCTGAGAATGATGCGCCAGGATGACCAGAACCAGCTTTTGCGATTCCTTGTATTGCCAGCATCCTGACGTCACGTATTTTTCTTTTTAACTCCAGATATCGCATACTAAAAGCCATGGTAACGACTACCATCAGATGACCTATTCGCCATAATAGAAGGCGAGACTAACAAAAATAAAAAGATATAGGCGATTTATTAATACTATTATTAGAATTGCTGTTCTATATTCACAGGGGGACACTAGTGTAGTGTATATCCACCTATAATTTCGTCAGATTGACACGAAATTGTTGACATTTTCTAGAATAATTTACCAAGGGGGATATGGTAACATACATAGATTACGAATGAGTTACTCTTCAATAATTTAAATTAAGTGTTGAAGTGTAATAATTCACAATGGTTCAGATCAAAGTAGAACAGGCAACAATTGACCAAAATCAAACCCCTCTTTTAGTCGTCGGACTCTACGAAAATGAAAACGATCATTTAAATTCACAAGAACTTGACCCAATATTATATCATACCATCAAAGAAATCATATCAAACAAAGAGTTTAAAGCTGTCGTAGGGGCAAGGTTGATTATTCCAACAATGGGCAAAGGCCCCATGAAAAAAATTATGCTTATGGGTCTTGGAAAAAAAGAGAAATTCAATAATGAAATAGCAAGAATTGTATCAGCAAAAGCTGCTGTAAAGGTAAGAGAAATGGAAATTTCAGAATTTTCTATTTTACCCTACTCTAATTTAGATGAGGGTCTAATCGAAGCAATTTATGAGGGTATTGCTCTGTCGCTTTATTCTTTTAATAGGTACAAAACAAATGATGGAGGAGACGAGTCAAAGGTTAAGCTAGTTACTATACTTATCAACGCCGATAAGAACAAGATTCAACCAATCATAGATAGGACAGGTCTCTTGGTGGATGCAGTAAACCTTGCACGTGACCTGAGCAATCTTCCTCCGAATGATTGTTCTCCATCTCAATTAGCCAGTATTGCAGTATCTGTCGGAACCGAATATGGACTAAAAACGAGAATTATAGAACGATATGAAATGGAATCATTGGGACTAAATGGAATAGTATCGGTGGGAAAGGGAAGTCAAAATCCTCCAAAGCTGATAATTTTGGAGTATCATGGTTCTACCGATGATCGGAGACCATACCTATTAGTCGGCAAAGGAGTAACATTTGATACTGGTGGAATTTCCTTAAAGGATCATGATAAAATGGATGAAATGAAATTCGATAAATCTGGAGGCTGTAATGTTGTTGCCATTATGAAAGCTGTTGCATCTCTTAAATTTCCAATAAATGTTGTTGGGATTATTCCCTCAGTTGAAAATATGCCATCTAGTACTTCTTACAGACCAGGAGACATAATCAAAATGTATAATGGTAAAACGGTTGAAGTTTTGAACACAGATGCAGAAGGTAGACTTATTCTTGCTGATGCTATAGCTTTTGGAATCGCAAGTTATAATCCAAAGGCAGTTATCGATCTAGCAACTCTTACCGGTGCATGTATCATTGCACTGGGAACCAATGTGGCTGCTGTAATAGGAACAAACAAAAAGTTTATCGACGAACTGCACCGGGTATCTGATAGAACAGGTGAAAAGATATGGGAGCTTCCATTATATGAAGAATTTAATGAACAAATAAAGAGCTCTATTGCAGATATCAAAAATATTGGTGGCAGGCCGGGTGGCGCTATAACTGCAGCAGCATTTCTATCAAATTTTACTAGTGGGATTCCATGGATACATATAGATATTGCAGGAACAGCATGGACACAGGAAGGAACATTTGAACGAAGCTACAATCCAAAGGGAGCAACAGGATTTGGAATCAGAACTCTTGTAAAGTTGTTGATGGAAGATAGTATATTTAGTTGACATTTCTTTATATGGATAGTTCCTAGAATATCATAAGAATAATTTCATTTCCTTTATATATTTATGAGTCATAAATAATCCCTCATACCCCTTGCTGCTTATTATTATTATATTCATAGTAATTCCTTTTCTCGAGAAAGCACATGTATAGATGTTACATCAAATATATCTAACAGATAAACATTATTGATTGTGTTACTAATTGCCAATATTCCCGATGAGGATCCTTGTAGAACAATTGATATCGATAGGCGTAAATTGCAAGATTGGCAACCCAGTTTCCGATATCCATAATGCCAGAAAACCTTATTTCGAAAGATGGTTACTGAATAGAGATGGTTTTCTCACACTTTATAATGAGAATATAGACTATATAGGGATCGAAGAAGTAGTCAGGATGGGTCCTTTTTACAATGTTTATTGTTTAATAGAAAATCAGCACCTATCAGAAAAAGATGACAGCTCATATGACTTATTGAGTGCTAATCCATATTTCCATCTACGGAATGGAAAAGTCATCACATTAGGCTGGAGTGGAGGCCTGCTTGCCGATATTTTGACCCAAGACACATCTCTTTGGGATTCTTTTGCCGCGAATATCGTGAAAGAAGAAATAAGAAAACTCTCAGTCAAGGTGTCAAACTTTGCATGTATTATTGAAACTCATGCATGGGAACCTGATGGATTAGTGTCAATATATCCAGTCATTGACAGAATAGGGCTGAATATTAAGCGATTATTGAAACAGATACATTTAGGTGAGGACAATTTTCTTCCTTGAAGAACAATAGCGTATCGTAAAAAAGGCAAAATAAAATTTAGTTAATATCAAACTATTATTACGTAACTTAAGCTCATACTTGGTTTGTCATATAAATGAATAATGTGGATTACCTCGCACTGATTTGAGGATATGATAGCGCCTTTTTCTAAGTGATGCCGGAAAAGTGTAAATCCAAGGATATAAAACACAGAATAAATCTTCGAATGGAACTAGTAAAAAATTTAAAATGCATAATAACTTTACTCTCAATTAGGTAAGTATAATGCCAGCACTGCTGTTTTCCAACCGCTCACGCAGGTCAGTATTACAGCAGCGACGACAGGTTTGACTTCCGGGTTCGGAATGGGACCGGGTCGCGCCCTGCCGCTATGGCCGGCTTGATTTGCAGGTACTCAACACGTTAATTTAATCTTTTACAATCTATAAATTACTATAATTATAAATTTACTGTAATCGAAACATCATGAGAAAAGTTCATAGAAAGGATTCTGAAGTTTCAAGAAAGATTCTGTTCAAATAGTTGGAAAGGTTGATATTTTTAATGAAATCATGATAATAAATATAGATTTAGAAATTATATATATATAAAAATCAATCTACGTTCATATATAAATATAATAATGCATTGATCAAACAACATTCTATCTTGTTGTCAGCTATCACAAAAAATGTCGTTTCATCTTTGCATATAAAAGCCGAAGTGAACTTCACTTTGCCCAAGAGCATTATAACTATCGGACATAAATTTTAGAAATAAATAACATTATCCGATTATGATGAAATCGAAAATGGTTATTATGATCAGCTGTTATATCTCTATGCTCATTGTATCTTTTAAGATAGTTTTTATGAATAATTGTGTGAATTGGAGTCATTTATTAAAAGATGCCCCTGAGGTAATAATACGGCTACACGTACATCAATGTAATAACTTGACGTTAATAATTTATATCCGTCTAACACGCCATCATTCGCATTTCTTATGACATGAAATGGTAACACGTGGTAAATAACTACAAAGTTGGCACATCATTGTGGATTGCTAGGAGATCGCTCAATAGAGTGTTCAAGGATCGCTGGCATTTTGCGCATAAACAGAAATATCTCTATTTTTACTTCAATTGATTCCTCTAATCGTACTATTATGAAGTAGATTTATAACATCCTTGTAATATTCTGCGAATAATGCGATAGATGTCATGCTAATGATATATATTATAGACCTGTTTCTCCTAAAAACATAAATATATGTGAATGCAGCCACAGCTGCAAACTAACACACGCTAATATTATATCTGTTGAAGACTAGAAATATGTCGATCTAGTAACTTTATAAATTCATCAAGTTTATCCTTTGGGACCACTGCACCACTTGCCTTCTCATGTCCCCCTCCACTGCCACCCATCTCGGTTGCAATATTGTTCACCAATCTTCCAAGATGAACTT
>DATFPS010000290.1:0-19933 GCA_035264705.1 Nitrososphaeraceae archaeon
AATATCTTTTGACATAGGCTCGCCGAGTATGGAGGATCTGACTGCCCAAGATATTAAGTTCAGAATCGAAGAGTACTTGACTATGAACATACCGCCTTTCGAGCTCAAGGAATTAAAGGTGAGTTAAGTAAACAACGCCAACGACCAAGAATAAGTACATTAGTGATAATACTAATAAGATAATACCTTAGAAGTGCAAGATTATACCTCACAATTGCAATAATAACTGATTTTCAAATTTAGAAAATTACGCTGCAGGCTATTTTATCAACAGCCAGTTTTCAACGACTCGATCGCCAACACTAGCTGCCTGCTTGCCAGCATGTTCTCTTCTTGCATCTTTGCATAGTCGGACTTGGATTCTGGCCCAGCTCCCGGGTACAGATATGACAAGGGCATAAACTAGTACCAGTCGATAACTAAGAATCTAAGGGCAGATCCTTCCAATGCGATAGAAGCATTGAGGAATGGCGCGCTTTATGTTCTTCTAGAGGTACAGCCTGATTACGCAGAAGAGATAAAGAACCACCTTAGGGTAGCTATAAGGGCAGTTTTTAATGAGGTTGACATTTCCAGAATTACAGACGGGCACGTTGGCAAGCTTGTACAGGTCTCCGGCATTGTCTTTTCTCGATCAGACCCTTGCCGGTACGCTATAGAGGCGCAGTACATTTGCGGCGAGGGCCACAAGATTCGTGTAAGGTCAAAGGGCATATCACACTACAAGGCAAAAGATTGTGAATGGCCAGACCGTAGCGCAAAGCATTTGACACTGTTCGATCTTCGGGACATTTGGTTGCCAAGTTAAATTAGGGCGATAGTCTGGTAAGTTAGGGTCATGGCTGGCTGTTGATAAGTCCTCAGATGGCTTTTCAACACATTAAGGCTCCAAGACGGTAATAGCGCAGCATGTAGAATATGTAAAAGCGACAGCAACCCATAACTAGCCCGCACATATATGCAATAACTGGCCTCATTACCATTCATGTAATTGATTCATCGGGTCCAAAATCTGAAGTTTTTTTTGTTGAGTCCCTCTGGGCCCGCTACACTATTAGTTCTTCTTAGAAGGGTTCTATGGATGTGGGATAAGAAGTTAGCTTTAAACATTTTAGTTAATCCCTTACTGCAATGCTTTCAGCAACATAACCGAAGTTCTGTTCTTAGATTCAAATGAATTTTTATCCAAATCCCTCCAACGCTGCATCGCAGATACCTTTTTAGCTCTCCATATCATCTAGAGAGTAACAAAGAATCCACTTTTTGAAGCTATATCACTTTACGGCCCGACGGGCCCGCTCCCTTATCAGTTCTTTTAGAGGGGCTATAAAGGAGGTTTCAATTTAGAAGTATACAAGGGTAGCTAAAAAGTTTTTGATAGTAAGCATCAATAGAGGGCTCAAACCCTTGATTTCATTGTGAGAGTTTTTACTCCTTTGATATAAAGAGCGAGAATATCGCTGTTAGCTTCAATGTTTTCCTGCTTGTATGACTCGCTATCTCTTGGTTATAAGTAAGGTAGCACTGAAGGACAGAGATATGCCCGTCTGTGCGTCTGACTCCACTCCTATAGCATAATCATTACTGCCCCTGTTACTACTGCTCATTTAAATGAAGTATTATGTGAAAACAAAGATATACTTTAGATAACTGCCGCTTCTCTTGGCTTTTGCAAGAATTAGTTTGATATAGGAATTGCATATACTTCATGATTGATAAATTTTACCGTTATTCGCTAATACGTATAAAAGTATCTAATAATGAAGCTCAATTGCGCAATCCTTATAAGGTATGGCCTTTTTTCTATCCAAATGGCCGGCTCATCGCAGGAAGGACGAACGAGGGTATCAATGGTAATAATTGCCTTAGTACTAGCATTAGGACTAATGGGAGCAGTAGTAGTTACAGTATTTATCATTCAACAAGCAGAAGCCGCTGGGTGCAGAACTAGCGTAGCGGCTAACGCTTCAAAGGGACGATGCATCAAAGGATAGTAGAAGAGAATAGAAAATAAGAAACAGAAATAACCACTTCCTCTATCTTTCTTGCTTTTCTTAC
The DNA here is from genome assembly GCA_035264705.1 of Nitrososphaeraceae archaeon. Lineage (GTDB taxonomy): Archaea > Thermoproteota > Nitrososphaeria > Nitrososphaerales > Nitrososphaeraceae > JAJNBK01. The sequence goes on from DATFPS010000290.1 coordinate 2,059, forward strand.
TGCTTCTTTACCGATATAGAGGCTCTGCGACTAGCTAGCCTTTTCTGTTTTCTATATAGTATCTTATAACAATTGGATTGGCTAAACGTCATTTGACAATAGATGCAGGAAGAGCAGATACCATCAAATGCCAGATGCATAGAAATGTAGTAGTCAAATATCTTATGAAGAGGCGCAGGTCACTTCTGATGACGAAGAACTCTGAAAAAGTAGAAGAGCTGTGGACAATTCTGTCAAAAAGATCTATAAGCAAGCAGCTGCCCCGGGAATAAAGAGCAAAAACTAGGACCGGCTTGGGTGTAAGGAATTTGAAGGCTCCATTCTGTCTTCACACTAGAGGATTTAGATGAGAAATCTGCGAAAATGTTATTGTCTGTTGAGTCTTGAATTATCAAGCTAGGTATAACATGTAATAGCATGACAAAGTCTTTCCAAATCATTGCTTGCCTGAGGGCAGATTACAATCAATATAGAGAAGGAGCGTAAAGCAGTTTAACTAAAAAACTATCTTGGAGCGATATTGCCGATAGGCATATTAAATTTATTCTAAACTATGACTTTTACTGGACCGATACTACAATTCTATCTATCTATCTTTCCATTATTATGTCTGTTAGTAATAGCCCCAAGTATTGCATGAGTCTAGATATTTTTAATTTATTTTATTTGAAAAAAGATCCTTTTATTAATGTCTCTATATCTTAGAAAAGATATAAGAAGAGGAAAAGAAATTCTAAAAAAAATACGCCGTTTTGAGTCACGTAGACGAGATTTACTAATTGTTGCTGTTTTAGTTATCGCATTTAGTACAGCATTTATAATGCGTTCTTATCCAATAAAGTATGGCTTTTACCTCAATGAGTTCGATCCCTATTTTAATTATCGTACCACTAGATACCTAATAGATAATGGACTAGAGGCATATTGGAATTGGCACGATACAATGTCATGGTATCCTGAAGGGAGAGATATTGCAAAGACATCTCAGTCGGGTCTGCACATAGTTACTGCTTTTCTCTACAAAATATTTGGTCATGGCACACCCTTGTTAGACTTTACTATAATATTACCAGTAATTTTAGGCTCATTGACTTCAATAGTTCTTTTTGCACTTGTAAGAACAATAGGTAGTACTACTGCTGGATTGTTTGCTGCCTTATTATTTGCATTTAATCCTATCATAATTCAAAGAGGAAATCTAGGTTGGTTCAAATCAGAAGCTTTTGGATTATTCTTCGGTGTTATGGCATTGTATTTGCTTGCATCTGCGATTCAATATAGTAAAGAACTAAAAAAAAGTAGTAAGGAAGAACGTCAGAACAATAAGAAATATGCGATAATAATACTGAAATCAGCATTAGCTGGGATAACAGTTGGTCTTGCAAGTGCATCATGGGGAGGAGCCACGTACTTGGCCATACCAATTTCACTGTTCTTTATTGCTCTTCCGTTCTTTAGATTGACAGGTACAAAGATTCTATTTTATATTGCAACTATATTTACGATATTTACTATCCTGACATCCTTTGCATTTCCAAGACCACCAGTACCATTTGTCTTTGGTTTTTCTACTTCAGGTATTCCATTAGTAGGACCAGGTATTATGTTAGTATTTAGCATAATATTTATGGCTGGTGCACATTTTTTTTATAGATTTAGTAGCAATCATTTAGCCCGAGAAAAAGCTCGCAAGATACTATTTTTTTTATTGATTGCGTTTTTTGTAGTTATCCTTAGTATGAATCTTACAGGAGTTCTTAGACATATCAGTGATTTCAGATATGTTAGCGTTATTAACCCCTTTGTTTCACCTATGAATCCACTTTTTGAATCTGTAGCTGAACATGCTAGGCCTACGTTATTAGATTATCTATCAAACTATTCTATTTTATTGCTATACGTAGGATATGGGATATGGGCAGTCTTTAAGCAGCGAAACGAAATGTCAATTTTTGCATTAATTATTGGGATTACGGGAGTTTATGTTAGTATAACATTAGTTAGATTATTGGTATTTTCCTCAATTGGCATTATTATTTTGGCTGCAATAGGGCTCTATTATATAACAAAGATTGCTCTAGATATTAGAAAACCGTCATCACAAACAGAAATTGCGCCTGAAAAATCACGAAAAAATAATAAAACGAAAACTATCAACAAAAAATTTGAACTATTGTTATCTGTTTCAAAAAATTATATGAGAGATGGTAGACTTGTCAAAATTACATATGCAATAATAACTATTCTGATTCTTCTATTTCCAATGGTCTATCCTCGAGACTTGAATTGGCTAAGCTCAGCAGATATTCCAGCAACTATTCTTACTGGTGCTACAGACTCCATTTTAGAACAAAATGATTGGATAAATTCTTTACATTGGATATCAAATTATACTCCAAACGACTCAGTAATTGCAGCCTGGTGGGATTATGGATACTGGATTACAACCATGGGGAATAGAGCTACTTTAGCAGATAATGCAAATATCAACGGAACTCGTGTTGGAACTATTGCAAAAATGTTTATGGAAGATCCAAAAGATGGAGTTAAAATTGCTCAAGATTTAAGAGCTAATTATGTTTTAATTTTCGTTGTAGCACAAAGGGTGTCAGTTAATGATACTTCATATTATACTCTAGGCTATGGCGGATACGAAGATAAATTATATTGGTTTGCTAGAATAGGGGGACTTGGTAATGTAAGTGAGTATCTTGAAGCTGATGAATTCACTCCAAAGCCAAAATTTTGGAATACTACTTTAATAGGAAGATTGATACCATTCACTTTGCAAGGCTATGCATCCTTTGAGAATAAACAAACATCAACAACTGAGAATAATAATGATACTATCCTCCAAACGTATCAACCAGGAGCTATTGCACTATATTCAAAAGAAATAAAATATCCAGAAAATGGTGAAGATGATGACAGGTTACCACTGCAGCAGCCATTCAGTTTAATATATTCATCAGATAGTTTCGCCAAAGATAATCAAGACAGAATATCTGCTGTACTTATTTACAAAATTAATAATAATATGACTCATTTTTCATAACAGGCAAGAAGATCAATATGAAGATGATATCTCAAAAATAACAGAATAAAGGAAAATTCTCGATTATCATGAACACAAATACATGAATTAAGAAACAAAGGCTTCGACATTGATCAGACGTATTCGATTCTGCAATTGAATCAAAAATTATGATTATGTTGGTTCTACCTTTGTTTAAATCAGGTGTTGGGATTCCATTGGTCTTTCGTTATTGCAAACAAAAAAGGGGGAAGCGCAATAGTAGTATTTTCTCTTTGTTGAATTCGTAGGTCAGGGATATTCTTCTAGATTTTTCTCTCCTTCAATCAAAAGACGAAATTTTTTAGCCATTGTATTTAAAAAGTAATGAAGAAGCTTCTAATTGGTCGTTGTCCTTGGCACCGCACATCACTACTTGGAATTTCTTCCTTCTATCGGGTTGCCATGCCATGCTCCTTTATAATCACCGTGCTCTCTGATGCAAGTAGAGACTGCAAATGCACCAATACTTATTGTATGTGCTTGTCAGGGTGTTAATGGAAGTCCGCCTACAAGCATTGTAATAATATGAGACAAGTTCTAATGAAACAGACAATAGAGGCATGTTTTGTCAGAAGCTATGCCTGACCGATTGGATATTTCACAGTAGAATCAAATCATATCCTAATCCTATCAACTATCTTCTTTAATTGCCTCTTTCGTACAAATTCTCTTAATTGTGGATGATAGAGGCCATTGTAGCCCTGATTTGTTGGTTTGAAAGTTATATAATAATAGAGCATTCGAATCGCACCTATTCGCCCCGTGAACTTGCCAGTTATAAAGTAAGAAAGAAATCGAGCTGCAACAAAAAGAGGATGATAACCTAATACTTTCATGCCTCCAGAAAATTCATAGAATCTATGCTTTTTACCAAGCGGCCTGACGTGATTGTATTTTGCATTCTCGATCACACAATATTTGTATCCCTCCAACGCAGCTTGATATACAATTGCTGCTTCATAGCCAATTTGTTCTGGGTACCTCCCTTTCCAATAGGTATTGTAAAAAAAGGAATTCCGAATGAATCTGCCAGCTCCTGTAGGAAAAGCGATTCTATAATCCGAGTACTGACCCGAGGCAATAACCTTATTTGGCTTTGAGCTCAGGTCGCCAAGTACCTTTTCTGCATAATCCCTTGGATATATGGTATCATCTGTGGCAATCAAGTGGTAATCTGTAGTGCCAAGATTTTGCTCCTCTGCGAAAATTATTGCTTTGTTCCAGTTCCTTGAAACTCTGCTGATATCATAACCTAAGTCGGGATTAGTGATAATGAAAAGGTTCGTCCAAAGTCTTTTCATTTCCTCTAGAATATAACGGGTTTTATCAGTAGATCCATCATCAATAACGATAATATAGTTCGGTCTCACAGTTTGTTCTTCAAGAGAGACTAAGGCGTCCTTTATTGTTAATTCAGAGTTCCTGCATGTAACGATAACGAAATACGTGCCATATTTGCCTGCGTCCTTATCATTGCGATTGTCCCATGATTGAGCTCCCATATAAGGTAATTACCAGAGTTATCAAAACTATAGGACAAATAGGTTTCCTCATCTCATTATTGATTTTTGATAGCAAGATAAATTCACAAGTCTTCCAGAAGGCTCCTCTATTCGTGGAAGCAATGTACTCAAATTAGAGAGTTGCTATATTTGAAGGAATTAATTAATGGATAATTTAGCTTTCGCAGAGAGTGTCTTTGAAATAAATATTCTGTACCATAGTTCAAGCGAGAGAATCGTGATAAGTTTGTTAGCGACTCTAACGTCCTTGCATTGTTCATTGAGATTTATTGAAAGCCACTCCTTGCTTATCAAACCTTGTTTGACAATCTCTGGCATCTCAAGATACTTTGCACAAATCTCTTTTGCATAGTTTTTCCAAAGCAGTAGGGGATCTGGACCAAACGCGATTTTGTACGGCGCAACAAGAAAAAGAAGCCCTTTACTTTCCAGCATTTTGCGTAGGGCGATTTTTCCAAGACCTGAATCATATTCATATTTGTAATTAATAGGTAAATGCAAACCTAAGCTTACTGTTTCATCTTCAAGAAATGGCAAAATACCCTTTAATCCAAGGTAATGGTTTATTTTCTTATTAGTTGGTATAAAGTCATGAATTAGCTTACCATTATAATCAGCCAAAAAGACCTGTTGCAATGGGTTTAATGAATTATCAAAAAAAGGCTTAATGATTGACAATATATGTGTCCAATCAAATCTTATTCTTGATCCAAAAATCTTTTCTTGGTCATCCACCCAGTCCCTTTCATGGCATCTCATATAGGACCATGCTTTTGCTTTCCAGGTAATATTATTTAGATTATCTAAAAGTTTAAGATATTTTTCGTATCTGAATGTATATCCTCCGAATACTTCATCTGCACCATCACCTGTAATTATAGCATTTGACCCTAAAGATAATGCACTTTTGGCAATGTAATAATAGTATGTATTCCATCTTGGCTCACCCACTATTGCAATATTCAAAGGCAGCTCCTCTAGTACGTTAAATTGATAGATTTTGTGGCATTCAATGCCGAAATGTTCGGCAATCTTGGATGCTTGATCTGTTTCATCAGTAACTGATGAATTTCCAAACGCCATTGTTAGACCTATTATATGCACATCGGGAAGCTCTTCTCTAATAATAGCTAATAGTATTGTCGTATCTATTCCGCTTCCCATGCTTATTGCAATAGTCTTAGATTTTCTAAGCTGCTTTCTTATACTCTTCTTCAACAGTTTTTCTGCAATTGGCAAAATGTCTTTTAAGAGAGATTGTTGTCTTTCTAAATCTTCAGAATAATAACAGAAACTGACCTGATTATTGCCGCGTTCAGACTTGCCAATAGAGGGATCATAACGAAATGTCAGCATATTTCTTATGTGCTCAGATAGTGCTTTATCTTGGTAATTGTATATGTTTGTTATTTGCCCCCCTACAATTTCAAGTTATATCTTTACGCATGAGTACTCTGTAGAATAGAATCGTAAATAATCTGCCTTTTGTTATCAAAGCTTTCCTAGACGTGTGCTGGTTGAATTGTCCCTGTATCTAAGGCTAAACGCAGTTTGTCAGTCGGAATTCTCTCATATATTGCCTCTGCTCCTCTTTTGTGTTGGTGAAGTATGCTTTCTGATTATCTCTGTGTCATATTCTATATATCCTACCTGCTTATGGCTTTCGCTACAAAATTATCAGTATAGAAGGTATGTCTAGCGCTCAGAATAAGGCTGCGATGACATTGTCTTTTTTGTTCTAATGTATATTAAAGAAAAGAAATTTTATCTTGTGTGGTCTAATCCTCCGTATATGAGAATCTTACATTTATCACATGAAGGTCTCCCAGACTGGAGAGTTGAGAAGTCCGCGCTTACTGCTTTGAAGGAAGGTCATACTGTTTTCTTTGCAGGAGGAAAGAGTATGAATTATTATCATAATCATCCTGAATCAAATAATATGTTCAAGGAGATATATAGAATACAATGGACTGCGAAGGCACGTTATGGAATTCCTTATTATTGGCACTTGGTGAAAAAGCAGCTTCGTAGCATTCTGCAGCAAGCAAAGCCCGACGTGGTACATGCTCATAATCTTTTTTCTGCAAAGCTAATATCGGAATTTGGAGAGCATTTTGTGTATGATGACCATGAGTTCTGGTCTAAACAATCTCTCCTTCTGATCGAAATGGAAAGGCAGGAAAAATTGGCAGGCAATCACACTAGGTTCTTGTCTGACTATAATAATAGGCCCAGCTGGGATAAGGTATTACGTCCTGCTATGTCTATGGCTGTAAAAACAAGAAGAAAGGCGATTAATCGCTATATTATTAATTTATGGACGAAATGGGAGAAGGAAATTGTAACTGCTTGCCCTGTAACTATTACTGTTTCAAGAAGTATCGCTGAAGACCTACAAGAAACTACTGTTGGTAATAAAAACAAAAATAGAAATGTTGTTGTTGTTCCAAACTATCCTACAATAAAAGAGGCCCGCCATATAGCTAGACCCTGCCATTTCAGTACATTATCTTCAGTTTATGCGGGCGGTGACGGCCACGATATAGCTAAATACCCAAATCGTAATATTGACGGTCTCTATGATTTGTTTGATTCCTGCTGTAGTATTGGAACACTGACTGTAATAGGATGGAAAGAGAATAGATGTCATTCTCATGTAAAGTTTGCAGGATTTCTTTCAAGAAATGAGATGTATGAGCAAATGTCCAGCCACTCAATTGGTTTGCTACCATGGAAAAAGCATTGGTCTCATTACTTTGTCAATCCGAACAAGGTCTATGAATATGCTCATGCAGGTCTCTTTGTATTATGTACTTCCTCATTTGAGACAGTAATAGAAACATTGAAAGAAAACTGTCAAATCTTTGATACTTATCGAGAGTTAGCATCTCAATTACAATATTACAAAGAAAATACGGATGAGCTATATAAGAAAAGACTGAACATATTTGAATTTGCTCGTCATTATTTAGTGTGGGACAATTTTGAGCATGAGATTCTAAACGCTTATCAAGCGGCTTAAGTGTATTCTATCCTAATGATCGGTAAATCGCAGTCGAAGGAAAACAGGCATGTCTTCTATAGAAGAGCTTGGCTCGATTTTAGAAATGGACATGGCATCTACCTTGTATTCATAATGACATTTGCGAATTTCATCACGATACAATACAAACTACTAATCGAGCAGAGCGGATATTTGGAAACTCTGTTTGATAATATATGGCTCTTTGCTGCCACTTTCATAATCATCTATATTCCTGTTGCTATTGCTCTTGGATACTGGCACAGAAAAAGTCAATGGAAGGTAGAAGCTGAAGCGATGTTCAGAGAGAATGAAGTAAGCGCCAGATTATGGTTGTTTATGATAGATCTTATTGACGGCAAGGTAACAGAAGACGAAAAGAAAACTACGAGGGAAATGTTGTCAACTATAGCAAAATCTAGGACAGCATAATGAAAAATTCCTTCGGGCCTGTGAAAAAGGAATGTATTAATTTGGCGATAGAATGAATGAATAACTGACTGATTAAGCACAATTAATTGATTTTCATAGAGGACTTCTTTTGTAACTGATTATTGGGAAGTGCAACTGAGAAAGAATTTGGGATTCATGGTATGGGCTAAATAACACTTAGTAACGCTCATAATGAGTGGATGTATAGAACGCGAAAACATGTCATACTCTCAGAGTTAAGAAAATTGGACTGAAATAGTCAAAGGATAAGGAATTTTTTTCAGACTGGCAAGAAAAAGTGGGAGTACCAGGTGTGTCTCTATATACATGTGTGTCATTTACTTTGGACTTAGGGAGACAGTGTTTCTGTGCATTATTGAATCCTGGACCAAACTGGGCTGGTCTTGGACAGTTCTTGGTTCGTTGTGTTTCAGGTTGGTCAGCTATAATGAATACTGTTATTTTCACTACTCTCAGCAAAGCTAATGCCGCTATTATGGCAATTATTGCCACTGAATTTGTTGTCGTCTTATTCTGCGAGTGGATCATATTAGTAAATGTATAAAAATCTATCATTTTGGAGGATTTCTGCAACTGAGCCCCATAATCCGACAATTTTTAGAGTGTATAGCAAAGGGCAGTAAAAAATTACATGTACATCCGCAAAACCAACGGTCTTAATCTCAAAAAAGAAAGACCGAAAAATCGAAATTAGTGCTTATGCACCACTCAAACTACGGTTCTGTTAACCTCTCTATAATAGCCCGTAGAGCCTTCTGAAGAAACCGATAATAGAGCGGGGCCGTTGCATTACAACTCCGTATGTAATAGGGTTCTACCTAATGCGCTTTAAAGTTATAAATCACAATAGTTTTTGTCGGCCGGGTTGAATTAGCTACAAATTTATGGTTAATTGTGGGATTTGTAATTCATTGATCGATGCGGATCAAAGCCATGAATGTCAATGTGCCCTCTTGAGCATGAAGATCTAGCGCTTTTTTCGTATCGTGATGATGACAGAAATTTCACTTCAAAAGTAAAAAAAGAAGTATGTCCTGCTGATGTTCATAAGTAACAAGAACTCACAAGCTCCGTATACACTAGCTAACGCGGAGATAATGATAAGATTTTTTCGCGAATAATAATAGAAGTGTTGCCTTTACCCAAGATGGGCTTTATCGTCCTTCTCTCTGGAAACCATTTCCGCACCGCATTGACTATCGCATATGTACTATTTTGAGTTAATTTGTTCGATCCTTGATCAATGGTTTCGATCCATTCAGTATTTTGCCGGATTGTTATGCAAGGCACTCGTAATAGGTAGGCCTCCTTCTGGATACCCCCTGAGTCTGTTATTATCTTTTTTGAATTTTGTGCCAACTTTATAAAGTCAACATATCCTAACGGTTGAATCAGTTTAAGGTTTTTGCATTTTGAAATTCTGCGTAAGAGGTGTTTTTCTTTAAGTGCGTTGTATGTTCTTGGATGAATCGGAAATATGATAGTCGTATCCTTTAGTACTTCAATTGCTCTAATTGCTTGGAGTAAAGTGTTTGACGACATGGTGTTCTCCGCTCTGTGCATAGTGAGAAGTATGTATGACTTCGGCTCTACCTGCAAGGTTCTTAAAATAGTACTAGATTTCGTCCCAGTTTCGACTGCTTGTGCTACAATTTCTACAGACAAATCTCCACTGTAAATTATCTCGCCGCTCACGTGTTCATTATGCAAATTATCTATAGCACCTTTTGTTGGCACAAATAGATAACTGCTTACATTGTCTGTTAAGACTCTATTGATCTCTTCCGGCATTTGCCTATCAAAACTTCTGAGCCCTGCCTCAATGTGGGCTACCTTTAGTCGACAGCTAACCGCAGCCAGAGCACCTGCAAGAGTGGAATTTGTATCTCCATAAACTAATACTAAATCAAAATTTGAATTCGAAAGTGTCTTCTCAAGCCTCTTGACTATCTCTGCTAACTGATAACATGTAGAACCAGAGCCAACATTCAGGTTAGCAGTGGGCTTAGGCAGTCGGAATTCTCTGAAGAATACCTCTGACAAGTAGAAGTCATAATGTTGGCCAGTATGAATGATGGTGTGCTTGATACTCGGGCTGGTTTTAAAAGCTCTATGAACCGCAGCAAGTTTGACAAAATTGGGTCTTGCTCCTACTATTGATGCTATTTTCAAGTTGTTAACCCTTTGAATTTATGGTTAACTAATAGTAATTTTTTTCTAACTTCTAATACATGAAATAGGTGGTATAATGTGGGCGACTGTTGTGTTCTCAATAATAAAGTACCCTAAATCTTATTTAGTGACTGCATTGTAAATTTATCATCGACCATTCAGGTACAGTTTGTCGGTAGAGGATTCTGGTCATGAGAATTGCTCATATCAATAACGTTGCAGGAGTTTCTTCCTCTCTAGCAAAGTATCAAAGAAAAAGAGGTCATGAGGCAGATGTCTTTGTATTTAATAGAACTATTCACAACCAATTTGGAGGCAACCTAATTTCATATCGGTGGAACTTGCAAAGGAAAAAAAGTGTAATCGAGAAGCTAAGACCCTACGATGCTTGGCATTATCATTATCCATTTGGTTCTCTAAAGAAATTACTTGAAAAAGAGCTTGATAGGAGGGTATATCTCAAGCATTACCATGGTTCTGATATAAGAGGAATGTATGATGATGATTTTTGTATAGTATCGACACCAGACCTGTTAAAGTATACGCGAAACGGAAAATGGTTCCCAAATCCTATAGACCTAGAGGAAATTGAATCGATACAGCAGATGAGCAATATTGTTAACCGCGGTAATGTATTAAGAGTAGCGCATTACCCATATTACCAAGTCTATAAAGAACAAGACTATCACACAGAAGTGTTAGCGGATCTTCAGAAGCAGGGAAAGATTGACATTATTAAAATATTGGGTGTCCCCCACAGGCAATCTCTAGAAATTATTAGTAGTTGCGATATTGTAGTAGGCAAAATCTTGCCTCACATAGGCTGGTTTGGAAAAACAGAGCTTGAAGGAATGGCTTTTTCAAAGCCTGTGATGGCATATGTATCAGATGAATTATATGATAAATATAAACCGCCTATTTTTCGGACAACTGTTCAAAGTTTCAGAAAAGATATAGAATCAATCATCTTAGATGGCCCTGAGAGACAAAGCTTAGGAAAAAGGGCTGCTGCCTATATAAAGGAGCATCATTCAGCAGAGAATCTCATAGAAAAGCTTGACAGTTATTACCAAAAAATTTATCACAAACCAAAATAATTTATAACAAAGTCGCTTATTCTGGTCACCAGTAGCACTGAATTGTTGAATATTGGAAGTAGGTTTGCACTTCTGGTGCAATTTATTTTCCTGAGTCATGACGTTGATTGGGGAAAGCAAGGAGCTCCGATCGAGCATGTTATGGCCAGCAAAAACCGATTTGACAAGGACGTGCTCGAAAATGCTAGTGTAAAGAATCCGTACTATAACATTCCTGAGATGATGGCATCAGAGGAAAGACTAGGTTTGAGGTCTACTTTTTTCTTTAGGACGCTGTATGAGAGTGGCAATCTATTTGATTACGAAGACGATATCAAGAGCTTGGTAGCTGGAGGATGGGAAATTGGATTGCATACCGATTCAGATTCAATTACTGATCTAGATAAGATAAAGCAAGAAAAGAAGAAGCTCGAAAGTCTTGCAAGACACTCAATCAATGGCAACCGAGTACATGACCTCCACTTTGATCATAGGCTTTTAATTATTTGCAGAAGCTTGGTTTGACTTATGATTCAAGTGTCAAGAGGTTTAAAGATAAAATATCTTCTGATGATATGAACTTCTATTTTACATCTGGAGGCCTTATTGAATTTCCGCTTACAACAATGGATGCTTATCTCTTTACTTACATGAAGATAAATGAAAGTCAAATTCTAAACACATTTTCGTACATGCTGGATCAGGGTCGAAGAGTTAATAGTGAATTTAACGTAATCTCTGTTTTGTGGCACAATTGCTCGTTAAAAATGGTTGGAGGAAGATGTTATTCTAAGGTTCTTGAATACCTTGCCTCCCAAGAGGATGTGGAAATTGTTAAAGGAGCAGATCTAGCCCTCCAAATAAAGAAAAAAAGATGGCTCACAATATAGATATCGCTAAATCCGCTCTGATTGAAAGAGCTTCTCTAGAATCAAATGATTTAGTCATAGAAGCTGACGCAAAGGTAACTGATGTAACTATAAAGGTCAGGAAAATACATATCAAATCAGATGCCATTCTTACAAGGAGCAAAATTTTTTCTGATGGAGAAGTTGTAGTTGGCAATAGATCGGAAATAAAGTCAGACGTTGTAATTAATGCTTTTAGAAACGTTATCATCGGTGATAGAACTATAATTGATAGAGATGTAACTGTTGGTGGTACTCAAAGTGAAAAGAGCGAATTCATAGTGGGCGATGATTCTGCAATACTATATCGAGCCTACCTCAATACTACAAGAAAAATATCAGTAGGAGACAACTCTGGTATTGGTGGATATGCCAATATTATTACCCATAGTTCATGGCATAACGCCTTAAGAGGTGGCAGCTATAAATTTTGCACTGTTCAATCTTGGGGACATTTCACAAAAATTCATGCTCAATATCACTAGCGAGCACTCGAAGATTTAACAGTGTAATAATTTTGGCGATGTAACAATAAACGATAATGTATGGATTGGTTGGAATGTCACTATTCTGCCAGGGGTTTTAATTGAAAATGACGCTGCTATAGGCGCAGGTGCAGTAGTGACAAGAAATGTGCCTCAATTTTCAGTTGTTGTTGGAGCTCCCGCTAAAATTATAAACACCAGAAATGGGGACCTCTCGCCAGAACAGAAGGATGCATTATTCAGGAAAATCCTCGAAGATTTTAGTACCTATGCGTCTGAATTTCTGAAAATAAAAAATGTATTTTCCATAGTCAAAACTGGAACAAGATGTATTATAGAATTAGTTAAAAAAATGGCCGTAAGGCCACCAGACTATCATATTATCCCATATTTCCAAAGAACGGTGGAGTTTTTAGTCAAGACCACATTATCATTTCCCTTCAAATTCCATATGCCTACAAGGGTAAATGCCAATGGATAGAGCTCGATAGTTTGGAAACAAATTCCAACGCAGAAATAGTTCAATATTTCTCATCATTTATCAGACGTTATGGATTAAGAGTTAAACGAGTATAGAGAGATAAGTTTGTCCGCTTTATCAATTCTTTCTTTTTATATTTGGCCTTAACGTAATCTATTGCGGCCAGTATATGCCATCAAGCCAGCATTATCATATATCGAAGATTATGAGCTTAATTATTACATTAAATCCTAATTCAGTACTCGATATAGGCACTGGATTTGGAAAATATGGGATGCTATGCCGTGAATATCTTGAGTTATGGGATGGCCGAAAAAAATATTCAGAATTCCTGAGGAGGATTGACGGCATTGAGGCATTTGAGAGCTATATTACACCAGTACACCGGTTTGTTTACAATAACATATACATTGAGGATGCTCTAAAGATCATCGACAAAGTAGATTTTAAGTACGACTTGATATTATTAATTGACGTACTTGAGCATTTTGAGAAATGTACCGGACGATCTTTTTTGGAGAAGATGTTGCAATTGCACGGAGGTGTACTTGTTTCGACACCGAAGAAAGTTTCAAATCAGACTGATGCTTTCGGCAATGAATTCGAGAGACACAGATCTCAATGGACAAAAGCGGAGCTTGTAGAGATGGGTAAGGCTTTATGGATTAATGACAGAATAAGCCATATTTCTTATCTCACAAGGAACGAAAATGAAATAAAACTGCTTAAGAAAAGGATGTTTGTAAGAAGAATTGTTAGCAGGCATGGAGGAAAACTTTTGATAAAATTATTGAATCGTCTCCGATAAAGTACGTTATACTATGGGAGAGAAAGGCATTGGCTAGCAAAATATCCAAGATTGTGATATTACATGTTGCTACCGAAGATCTGTGTAGTCAACTAAACCACTTTTTCAAGCAAACAAGGATTTGTTTTGATTGTAAATATAGGAATTTGGGATATTATCGCAAAAAAGGCTGCAACGCCGTTGGTCTAAAGAGGCTAACAGAACCGTAGTTTGAGTGGTGCATAAGCACTAATTTCGATTTTTCGGTCTTTCTTTTTTGAGATTAAGACCGTTGGTTTTGTGAATCCCGATTGATGATTGTTATCTTAATTACGATTTCCTTAGCATTTCTAGACAGGGAAATTTGTCGTATTATGAGATTACTTACTATTGGGATGTTACATCTGCTCTATCAACAATAGCATGGAATATTGATTGCTTAGAATTTATTCTGCTAAAAAAACTTCCATGCTTCACAATGGGAACTCTCTTAACAGAGATGACATCAGGGATATTGCGATATATTTCTTCATATTGATGGATAAAATTATGAGGAGCAAGCCTAGGCTTTATGCTTACATCATCGTAAAAGTCTATGTTAATTATGTTGTGTCTTGACAGTTCAACAAGCTTTGATACAACTTGTACTATATCGCTAGGCAGAATATGCATTAGCACCTCTACAGCAATAACCAAATCATATCTACGATCTGCTTGAATTGATTTAACATCTGCTACTTTTAATTTCATGTCTTTGATAGGGCCACCAATGTATTTCTTCGCATTTTCAATTTGATCGGGAGATATGTCTATGGCAGAATATTCAGTAATATTAGGAAAGCGCGACAGAATTAATTTGGTGATTCGACCAAAGCCACAGCCTATCTCAAAAACACTCGAAAAAGACGAATGATAATGCAAATGATCCAGTAGTGCTTCTTCTTGCAACCGAAAAATCTTATTATACTTGAAATTGTCGTAGTAAACCTTTCCTCGCTCCAGCCAGAAGGAAGACGGATCGTAATGAACCATGCATATATACAATATCACGTGCCTGAAATAAATCCTATTATGACTTGATACTTCATCTTGGTAATATTATTGATGTCTGGGCTTTTGCGCATGAAACAGAGGTATATCAACACATTCCATATGCATCGAAAATATTCTTTTCGTATTTTTCCCAAATTAGATTACTTCTGGCAAAATTAAATATAGCTAATCTCTTGGTAAAGAGCTCATCCATATGCTCTTTGAAGTATTTCAGTCGTAATACCAATTCTTCATAATTATCAAATGTGATGCAATTGCTCTTAAGTGTCTCTGACACTGTCTCAAATGAGGAAGTACATAATACAAAGAGGCCTGCGTGGGCATATTCATAGGCTTTGTTAGGATTGATAAAGCAGTGAGACCAATGCTTTTTAAACGGTAGCAAACCAATTGAGTGAGTAAACATTTCGCGATACATCTCGGCTCTGGGAAAAAACCCTTTATAATTCACTTTTTCACTTGATGTTCCCTCCGAACCGATAATATAAAGTGGTCCGATATTGCTACTATTGAAAACGTCTACAAGACCCTCAATATTTCGGTGTGCTGGCATGATATTTCCTGTAGCCTCTAGTCCCGCGTATACTGAAGATAAAGCAGTATGAGGGTGTGGTTCCTCAAAATCTTGGACTTCCGACAACCTTGGAAAATTTGGTACAACTAACACCTGTGAATTCCCTGATATTGTCCTTAATTCTTTGGCTATTCTATCTGATACAGTTATTGTAATATTAGAGGCAACTAACTCTTGTTCCCATTTAGACCATAAGTAAATGGCATAGTGCATCAGTAAGTTTCTGACATAATTCCTAATTCTTTCTTTGAAGGTCTTGTTTTGAGAGGCTTGGAAAAGGGCAAGCTTCATGGACTCTGCCTGTCTTTTTACGTAAACGGTCCAATACTCATGATTATCGTATACGAAGGGAACTTTAAACTCAGAAATCATTTTTGCAGCAAAAATATCGTGTGCATGTACTATATCGGGTTGAGCTTCATCTAATACTCTTTTAACTTGCTTTTTAATAGCTTGCCAATAGATAGGAAATCCCCGCCTCGCCCTATGGCTCCAGTCAATGTAGTATAATCTTGAAAAAATCGAGGCCTGATTGAAATATTTTGGTCTTTCGCCAGCAAACATTACTTGGTAGCCAACATTTAAGGAACTAATTGCTGATTTTTCAATTCTCCAGTCTGGCAACCCTCTATCGGATAAATGCAAAATTTTCATTCCAATTCAGATTCCCTCATGGTACTATGCTCATCTACTATGATATAACTTGGGATTAAGGATTCTTCTTATTGCACAGGGGTTAATGTGGTTTTTTACTTTCAATTTGTAATCTGGCATGGAAAACGCTACTTTTGTGATAATAACAAGTTTTCTGATGAGATCCAATGACTTTTGGAAACTGTTATAGTCAGAGAAAAATTACAACGGAATACTACAAAGCTTTTCTATAGATATCTAAAAGCTGAGATGATACCTTCATCGGCTCATGTTCTGGCGGTAAACCTTTTCGATATTTAAGTTGATAATCAAGAACTTCTAGCCCACATGCAAGAGCCTCCAGGGCAGTTTTGCTGAAATTTTTTAAGATTTTGCCATTCACATATCTGATGTCCACATATACCTTGTAGGCTTTCAAGAAATCCGGCATGTCCTCGTACATAACTGGTTTTTTAGTCCTATCATATACATCAATAGCGAAATCAATCTTATTCTTTTTGCAATAATGTAGAGTTTTCTTTATGTCTGTTACTTCTGTATCCATAGTTAAGCCATTCTTCTGCTGTCTTGGTAGATTAAGATCTACTTTAAAATGATCTGTGTCTACTGGATTTGGAAGGAAGATGCTATTTGGTGCTAGATGTAATAGGTCAGGAGTAGATACGACAACCGTATTTGCAATCTTCCAGGCTTCATTATGAAGTTTCATTTTTTTGGAGTAATAATACGACTTCCAAAACTTCATGGCTAATGACTTCTTGGATCTCCGCATAATGCTTGCAAAGCTAAGCTGAAGCGGAGTTTGTACTTTGCTATTATTTATTCCGCGTATGTCTGTTCCATGATAATGCAGGATAATCTTTTTTCCTGAAATAAGAAACCTTTCTCTGAGTTTAAACAAAACATCGATTCGGCTGTGTATATGTACTATATCGGATAACTTTGCTTCCTCAAAACATTTATCAAGAAAATCCTGCGCATTGGCATTTCTCAAATATTTTTTATAAAATGTATCAATTCCATATTTATCTTGGTCTATAGCCTTGATCACAGCTGCTTCATGCCCTAATAGTCTTTGATACTTGGCAAGTATGTATGCGACCCCTGCTTGATCCCAAATATGGATTATTCTCATGAAGTCTCTTTGCCTCATAAAGTGTCATCCTGTATTTTATTTTACTATTTATGATGACGAGCTTGGAATTGTTGGATGCTGTAATATAAACTCCTTTAGAAGTTCTTTTAAGTTCATAGAGTTATCGTTCGATTGTTATAACACAAAATTAGGGCCCAGAGGGGCTCGGCGGAAAAAACTTCAAAATTGAGAATGGTACGATAGCCGTCAAAGCCATGTATTAAGGCGATGTAAAGTTAACCACACTTCTGTATCCACTCCTTTCTATCACCTATTTTTTCAAAGTAGATGAGGCGGTAAAGTATGTGATTGATTCATTCTGCCTAACTAAAGGTAAAAAAAGAGCGGATTGATTCAGAAAAATGAAAAATGACAAATACAACGACTAAAAATAAACATCGAAAATTACTAATTTGTGTATATACAAATGAAGGCAGAAATGAATTTGCTATTGGCTTAAAGGAAGATGAGAATTT
>DATFPS010000291.1:0-10510 GCA_035264705.1 Nitrososphaeraceae archaeon
AACAATATTTTGGTTTTGCAAAAGGATAATGGAACAGTACATCTTGTCTCAAATGGTATTCTACAGAAGAAGCCAGTGTTGAAAGTACAAGTTGACACTAAGGGAGAGCGTGGAATGCTTGGAATTACCCATAGTAGAAAAGATACTGTATTTCTTTATTTTACTGAGTCAGAACATGATAAGCCATTAAGAAATAGAGTATATAGATATCATTGGAATGGAGCGAATCTTGTTAATCACACTTTGATTTTGGATTTGCCTGCAGCTCCAGGTCCCTATCATCAAGGTGGAAAATTGAAGATCGGTACAGATAATTACCTCTATGCAGTCATAGGAGATCTTACTTCAGCAGACGGTTTACTACAGAATTATAAAGATGGAAAGAAGCCTAATGATACCTCAGTCATATTAAGAGTAAATCCAGATAATGGTTCATCAGTCAATAATAATCCATTTTCTAATAATAAGAATAATAGTGATGATTATAATAATGATAAGGATAATGTTGAGAGCTTGTTGGGCAAGTATTATGCATACGGTATAAGAAATAGTTTTGGAATAGATTTTGATCCTATAACAGGAGCCCTATGGGATACAGAAAATGGAGAAAATGGCTATGATGAAATTAATTTGATTAAACCAGGATTTAACAGTGGATGGGCACAAGTTATGGGACCTATTACTAGAAATAATAATAAAACAGATAATAATTTGGTCAATTTTCCAGGCTCGATATATGCTGATCCTGTATTTAGTTGGAAAGATCAGATTGGAGTTACTGACATAGAGTTTGTAAATTCATCAAAACTTGGAGATAAATATGCAAATAACATTTTTGTTGGTGATATTAATAATGGTAATCTATATTACTTTGAAGTTAATGACAGAAGAACAGGTCTAAAGTTTGATGATGATAATAATAATATTAATAGCAGCAGCAGCAGCCACCGCCCCAGCAGCAACCACCACCACTATACTGGACTAAATGATTTTGTGGCTGATAATAAGGATGAATTATCAGCAATAGTTTTTGGAACTGGGTTTGGCCGTATAACTGATATTGAGACAGGTCCTGATGGGTTTTTGTATATATTGTCATATCAGGATGGAAAAATATATAGAATTGTAGGCTAATGTCACAGACTTAGGAACACAAAAGTATCTAACTCTTATTGAAGCGGCTATTATTAGAGCATAAGTATTATAACAAACTACAGAATAAAATGTAGCAATAGCACTTGTTCAGTTTTATTAATTGCAGTGATATATTTTGTTTTAAGAAGATAAATAAAGTAATTTACTGACTTCCATCCGCCCTTTCAATCAAGAAAGAATGCGTATCATGTTATTGTTTCATGTCTATGTTTTAAGTTGCTTCAGTAGCTGAGTTTTCTAAATAACAATAAGAATATCTATAGATATTCTTATTGTTAGCTCGCTTTTATGACTAATAACTAAATTATGAATAATTATTCTGTCACTTCTGTTTACTGTCTCTTAATAAGGCCCTAACAACCTCATTAGGTATTTATTGTTTATTCTGCCTATTTCCAGAATCTATAGACTTATGGAACTATCAATGTCTTTTTATCGAAACCGCCAGAACCAAATTTGCAATAGAAGCATTGGTCAGACTGCATGTAAGGTATTCTTTGGACCACTACTGCACCTATTTTGAGCGCGATTTTCGTCATCAATCTAAATTTAAAAGGCATTGATGGAATTACTTCACCAAAATATACACTGTAATGATCAGGACAGAATTTAAGTATAACCTGGGCTTTTTGTCTCTGTTCAGGGACAATTTCTCTATTATTATTGCTTACAGCTTTGGCTATATTAATCTGTTCGCGTATATACTCATGCTTTGGGCATGGGCAATTCTTACCTCCAGGGTGCTTATAGGCCGGAACGTTCTTCCAATCTAGATTTGGAAAGTCTCTTTCAAAATCGTCCATAAGCGATCACTAGTCTCTTATAACATCATGTCATATAAAGGTGTGGGATTAAGTGTTATAACAAACCTATTATCCATCTATCCACCATAAAAAATATGGTTCAAAAATGAGAAAAAATATATTCTTGAAGTTATAAGAAACGACAAGCATCGTGGCAAGAGACAATTACAGTGCTGGAACTAGCAGTGCAGCTACTGCTACTACAACGGCGGCTAGAAATAATACTATAAAGAGCACTCAGAATGATTCAGATTCTAACCTCAATACCTTACTAGGATTCAAAAAATCGCTGGTAGAAGAACAGAAAATAGGTGAGATAAAAATACAGGAACTTAACAATAAGATTGAAGATACAAAGAAGCAGATTGATGAGGAAAGAATAGAATTAGAGAATTTACGTGTCAAATTAAAACAAATTAATGATCAGAAAGATGCAGAATACTCAAAATTTACCGAATTGAAAAGTAATCTTATGGAAGCAAAAAATCAAATGAAATCTCTAGATGAAAAGGCAGGCGCAGCAGGATCTAAATCGCGTAGAGACCGTTTTGATCTAGCGAATCTGACCAAAGCTTTTGAACAAATTGAGCGTGACATTCAAACAAAGAAATTGTCAAAAGACGAAGAGCGAAAATTAGTTGCAAAATCAAAAGAGATTGCTACGAAATTGTATGCATTAAAGATCATACACAAGAAAGAAGATCGTTATAGAAACATTTCGTTTCAATATGACTCAATAAAAGCAAAAATCAATGGTATTTTTGATGTCAAATCAGAACTTGGTAACAAGATTGGTGAATTGAAGAAAAGCTTAGATGTTCTTTTAAGTTTACGTGAAAATTTATACGAAGAGAGAAGAAAAACAATACGCGAAGTAAGGGAAGCGGCAGCAAAATTAGAAATGGTTGAAACGCAACTCAATGCAATTGAATTTAGAAGATCGCGTATTCAGGCTTCTGAATATAGGCAAAGAAAACAAAAGGAAAGTGGAGAAAAGCGAGAATCCAGATATGAAGTTGCTCAAGAGAGAGCCAAACGTAGTAAAGAGAATCAAGATAGATGGAATACTTTAAAGGAAGCTGCATTGAAAAAGATGTCCAGTGGCGAAAAGCTAACATTTGACGAGATGAAACTAATCTTCGGTGATAGTAATAATCCAGATTAATGCCTGACTTCAGATAACATAGCGTAAATGAAATTATTAGTATGTATAGCAAATTATAATTGGCCGACTTTATCATCTTATCAAGATTGTAAATGTCTGACACAAGGCAACTTCTTGTTCGTAGAATAAAGGATGGAACAGTAATAGATCATATTGAATCTGGCAAAGCATTGTTAGTATTACGTACACTAGATATTACAGGTAAAGAGGGAAACGTCATAACTGTTGCTTTAAACGTTCCAAGCAGCAAGCATGATAAGAAAGATATTATCAAAGTAGAAAACAAATTTTTAGAAAAAAATGAAACTAACAAACTTGCCTTAATTGCTCCTCATGCAACTATTAATATTATCAGAGAATACAGATTAGTTGAAAAACGTAAGATCCAACTTCCTGACTCAATAATTGGTGTTTTCAAATGCCCTAATCTTAAATGTGTTACTAACAGCGATGAGTATATCAAACCTGTTATAAATATTATAGATAAAGAAAAAATCATATTAAGATGCAGATATTGTTTCAGGACGCTTACAATAAACGAATTGGTATCTTGATAACCATCGATTTATTCACATTATGACATAGGCTATTCTCTTCAATCATGGCATTATCTATCGATGAAGGGAAATCATAATTACTGTGCCTAAATTATATAAAATATATTGAGCAACATCATTTTCAGCTGACAGACGTGTAGATTGATTTTCATCTAATCATCTATAAGAAAAAATATTAGAATTCTTATGATTGTCCTAGGATTATGATTGCTACTACGATACCATAAATCGCGATTGCTTCTCCGAGAGCAGTAAAAACTAGAGCCTGTGATCTAAGCTCAGGTCTTTCAGTAATAGCCGCAAGACCTGCTGCACCCACACCTCCAATAGCGATACCTGCGCCAAGGGCAGCTAATCCAAAGGCAACTCCTGCACCGATAAATTTCATAGACCCGCTAGCAGTTGCTGTTGCTCCTTCTTGGGCGTAAGCGTTATTTAATAAATACCCTGCAGCAATTAGAGCCATGCCAGCAATCATTGCTATTGTTGAAAATGACGATAATCTCATATATACGGTAAGCAAGATAAAATGCCATATTTAACTATAACTAAAAGAACCAAAAGGTAAATTTAATAGAGAATGAAGTCATGAAGATTATAAAAACTTCAGCGTGTTATATTATTTTTTAGTATTTAATATTGAAGGCTATTATTTCTTAATTCGGGTTAATTTATACATTTAATTTCTTACTTCATAACATTAAAGGTTGTTTCATTGTTGCCATTCCTAACCGTCAAAATACATCATTCATCTTAGAATAATAGAATGATATGATGAAACCGATGGTGGCTATGAATTTCTTTGACGTTTTATATAATAATAACTATGTAAATAAGATATAGACTGATTCCTCTAAAATATACTGTAATAACTAATTGTGTGAGCAAAAATTGAAATAATTAATTTCTCTCATTATGTAAATGCTAACCTTATTTTTGTCCAGTAATAAGCAGATACCAAACTATTTTCGTTTCATTTAATTCTTATATTACAAATGAGAAATCCTAATATACAATATAATCGGTGATCGAAAAGGGAAATTGACTTGGAACGATGTTATCATTATCACTAAACAAAATAAAATTCTTTATGATTTTCTTAATAACCATATTTATGGTTTTCTTATTGTAATTATCATTTATTATATAGTGTAGAGATAAAAGAAAAAAAGAAGAACAATGACCAATACTAAAAGAATTTTATCTTTAACACATGAACAAGATGTAGATGGATTATTTTCGGGTGCAATTCTGAAGAATGCCTTCCCAGATACTTTAGTTTTCCTTACAAACTACGGACAAAAAAATATGGAAAAAGCTGCCAGCATAATCAAATTAAATGTGGCTAGATCAAGCAAGAATGGAACAATTGTAATCACTGATTTAGGTGTAGACGATACAGAAGATATCAAGCCCATAGAAGACGCTGCGATCGATGCAAGAAATTACGGATGGGATTTTGTATGGTTAGATCATCATATTTGGTCTGAGGAAATTAAAAGAAGAGTGCAGTCGTTTGCATCTTTGATCTTATCAAAAGACGAAATGAAATGTACGGCAGAACTAGTTTATGAAAGATTTGCAAAAAATAGAAGAACATGTGAAAGGATAGCTAAATTCGCACATAATGTTGATTTTCGTTTGCCTGTAGTACATACGTTACCACCACTTCCTGAGCTTATTAGCTATTATCGTAGTCTAATAAATCCTTATCCAAAATTACAGTCCATAGTAAATAAAGCCTCTAAAGGCGTATTTTGGGATGATGACTTACAAGAGGACTATGAATACCAATATCTTCCAGTAAGGGAATCTGCCATATCCTCTGCGATGAAATCGCTTACAATATATAATATCTATAATCACAAAGTAGCCATCACAGAGTCACCAAGAATAATATCTAAAAGCATTTTGTCGGAAAAGATATTTCTAGAGAAACCAGAGATAAGTCTTGTGATTTTATTTGCTCCAGATGGAAAAGTAAGTATCAGGAGAAAGCCAGGCTCGGATATAAAATGTGATGTTATTGGCCGAAGATTAGATGGCGGAGGCCATAATTATGCAGCAGCGGGTATAATAAAGAATAATAATGAAAGTCTAAAAATAGGACAAGTAGCACAAGCATTAGAGACAATTTTGAAAGACATATAGTGACAATTATATTGTAAGTTTTGAAACAAGTATTAGAGAAAAATTTCATTCTAAAAAAATCATAGGAATATAAAACATTATGTGTTAATTTCAGATGTTCCTTATGACTAGAAGGATCACGACCTTGTTCTTGTTTTTTGCTATCGCTTCTAACTGGAGCATTATCTGTATGAAAAGGAATAGCAAACTTTAAGCCTTCTCGTCAGATAATCTCCTTTCTTCATGTTTATCTTGGTATGAGATAGCATCAGACAAGTTCATTATTTGTCGTTTTGTACAAGCATTTTGTTCATGTTATCTCTCCATTTTAAAATTATATCTTGTTCGATATTGTTTAATTCTATACTTCAGCAATAACGAGTTTTTTATGAGTTTCATAATGTCGGGCGAACAAGATATATTCTCAAAGTTTTCTTTTATTTGAATTCACTGCTATTGGTACAAATCGATGAATCTTTTTGCTTCTCTCTTGTCTTGTCTAAATGTTGTTGCAATGGTTACTTGGAATCCTGTAATTATCTCTTAATCCTTTTTTCTTACTTCCTACGGGTGCATTTGCAATGGTCAATGCATGTTTTGAGACCAAAATAAATTCTTTCATTCATTAATTTATTTTGTATCATCAGCATAATATATGGCGCAATCTGCACTTTATTAATTGAGAATAATTTTACCATTATCCATTTCTAGTTAGCAATAATTCAGGCATAGCATCTCTCAATAAGTTTCGTTGGTTAATTTAATCAGATAAATGTACAAACATCAAGTACAGATATTATATGGGGAAAAATATTAGAAGTTGGAAAGCCAGATATTCCAACAAATAGCCCTTAAGATCATTGTTATGCTATCATTTTAAATATCTGCATTAAGATATCAAGAAAAATCCTTTTCATTTACTATCTTCACTGTTTCCTTTTTCTCCTTAACGGCAGAATCATCGAGCGACAAGTAATGGCTTATAGTGGCACTCCTATTATCATTAAGAATTACATCCAATTTAATTACGAATTCTCCCCACCCTTGGGCTTCAAGCCTAAATCCTGTAGTTTTATTAGTGATCAGAATGTCTTTAACTCGAAAAGTAGGATGAAGATGATATTCTACCGCTTGTATTTGATTTATCAGTGATGGCGGTTCCGTCTCAATGAAAATCTTCCAGTAAAACCACTGTTCACCCGTATCAATACGATAGCGTTTGCTAGTGTTTCTGACAATAATTTTTGCAGGCCATTTAATACATTGCATGCCTGTAATTAATTGTATATTTTCCTATTATAAAAGTTCATTACAATGTTGTTTTAATCATAATTCTAGGCTTATCTATAAAGAAAAACGAAAAAAATATCAAACAAAAATGAAATGCATAGAACTGAAGAGGTTGCAGAAGATTCTGAATGTTAATATCTTAAGAGGAGATTAAAGTACAAAAAAAGGGAAAATAGAATTTGGAGATGAAAGCCAAAATAGTACCAAAATATTAATGCAGTTACTGTTCCTATGAATTCCGTGGGTTGCAACTTTAGTCAAATCTTTTTTCATTCCACTGAGTTAGAACAAAACAAGTTATTGAGGATAAAACAAATATTGACATATTTTAGACGGATATGTATTAATGAAACTTTTACTTACGGCTTCCAAGCAAATAATCATTCCAAGCAAATAATCATGATTAAGACCATATCCTTTATATCATCTGCTACTCCATGGCAATGTCTACATGATTCACCTTTCCAAGATATCCTGGAAGCATGAAATGGTTGCTTAAATTAAGCGGTAATCCAAAGCTATTCTTGTTGAAAAGCATTCAAAGTGATGAAAAAGTAGATTGGGAATTCAATAGGATAGAGCAGCTAGTCACTAGTATATGAAAACTTTATTTTAAGTCGTAAACATTCTCCATTTAAATTATGGGAGTTATTTTTTTCTGTTATAACCACAATATTGCTTACAATAATATTTTTTGTAGACAGTATTTGGTTATATTTCCTGTCATACATTATAAAATCTTATAAACAATCGTCTGTACTTGAATCCTTTAATAAAGCTATTACAAATAACTTCCCAAAATTTAGTATTATTCTACCTGCACGCAATGAAGAATAACATATTGGAAAATGTCTTGACAGTTTGTTGAAACAAGATTATCCAAATTATGAAATTCTTGCTATCAACGACTCATCATCGGATATGACAGGTAAAATATTGCAACTATATCAAGTAAGAAACTCTGATAAAATAATAGTTATTGATGCAAGATCCTCATCAGATGATGAGGGGACAGGGAATAATTGGGCGTGTTATCAAGGATACCTAAAGTCAACTGGAGAAATATTTCTCTTTACAGACGCAGATACCACCTATTCATCTTCTTCTGCTATATCACTAGCAGTGGACTATTTAAGTAAACAAAAACTTGATGCTCATACTGCACGACCAAAAATTAGATGTGGGAGTATCTGGACTAAGATCACGTTCCCTCTGTTGTGGAGTTTTTCATATATCACCTATTCAGCCTTACGTGTGAACAATTCAAAAACAACAAAATGTGGTTACTTTTTTGGCTGTTTCTATCTAATTACTAAAAGAATCTATTAAGCCATTGGTACCCATAAAAAGGTAAAAAATGAGATTGTAGAAGATGCAGCATTAGGTGAAAAAGTAAAACAAAGGCACAAATTGGAAATGGTTCAGGGCGATCATCATATATACACCATCCTGACAGCAAATTTTAGTACACTTTTACAAGGATTACGAAAGAGTATTAATCTAATTCCATTTTCTTTTACTGAAAAAACTAACGTTTTTACAATGTTATTCCTGTTAGTTATCCATTTTTTTATTGCCCTTCTCAATCTTCTCAGTATCAATATATAATACTTATACAACCAACAATCAGTTGAATCAACTATTACTAATAATTAATTTAATCACTATTGTTCTTTTATTTTCAATTACTGTTGCACAAACCAATATTGGGCTACTTCAAAAATCCAATTTACTGCTCTGCTTTTCCAGTAGCATGTACACTTATCTCAATTGCATTTATCTCATTTGTAATAAATCACAGAAGATCGGACACTGTTAATTGGCAAGGCAGAAAGTATACCATCAGCAAAAAAGCATATACCATCTGCTCGAAGCGAAAGCCATTTCAGAGTTAAAAAAACATATTTACACTGGATCTCCTTATCATCATACGCGGAAGATCAGGATCGGATATTTCTGAGAAGTATAATGTGGTTTCGTTGGGAATTTGAAAATAATTATTGCTTTGTAATCAAATTAAAAGAATGGTCTAATCTAGGACATTCTTATAATATACATATTGCTGTAAAATAAAAGATGAATACAAACTTTATTATTCGTTATTTTTGAATAGAGGTTAGGAGTTTTTGGAAATAAATTTTGATAAGTTCTCCAAAAGTACACATAACAACAGACTCTCTCTTGTCTGTATTTTTGCGATAATAATATTAATAAATAGTATACTAGCAACGGCTAATTTTATTATTCCCTCTTTTGCTAAAAAGGAGGTCACATTAACAGCTAAGCTAGTCGAACCAAGAGAGAGATGGGACATGCTTATTTCAATGGCATTACAGGATTTAAGAGCAAAACATCCTGAGCGTGATATCCAGATAAACTATACCACTTTCGATTATAATGATGCTAGAATGCAGATGTTAAATACAATGGCTAACCGAACTTCCGTTGATCTGATATCAGTAGATCAAATCTGGCTTGGAGAATTCGCTGACAAGGGATTTCTAACAGATCTTACAAATCTCACAGATAGTTGGGGTAGATCTTCTGATTGGTATGAAACGAATTGGGATGGGGGTGCCTATAACGATAAGATATATGGTATCTGGGCCTGGACAGACGTCAGGAGTATATGGTATTGGAAGGATCTCTTGAATGATTCAGGTGTTGATCCTACCTCATTAAAGACCTGGGATGGATATATTGAATCTACAACAAAGCTTAATGACGCATTAAAAAGTAAGGGAATACACGCCGTCGAGCTTATTGGTGGTCCAGGGTCTCCAAATGAATGGTTTCCATTTCTATGGATGCTTGGAGGAGACATACTTGATAATAGGCAAGGGCATCCAACAAAAGATAGACATTGGTTTCCGATATATAATAGTACAGAAGGAGTTAAAGCACTGGAATTTTTCAAACAGCTAGTTGACATAGGTGTTAAACCAATAACAGTTGATTTTGAAAAAGAATTTGTTGATAAAAAATATGCCGTTATGCTTGGTGGCTCATGGTTGCCAGGATACTTTTTGTCTCTTACAAACAGGGTTCCAGAAGAGCAAGTAGGTATGATACCAATGCTTCCAGTACCATATAAGAATACCTCGACTACAACTATTATGGGAGGATGGTTACTGAGCGTTCCGAATACTTCGAAAAATAAGGACTTGGCATGGGAATTAATTACGACAATGTTAAAACCTGAAATACTTTCCCCTATGCTAGCAAAATATGGATACCTTCCAACACAAATACCCATAGGACAGGGAGTTTATTCAGCAGAATTGCGAAAATCAATTCCGTATTATAATGAATTGATCTCTTTGATTCCATTTGGACAAGAAAGGCCCAATATACCGGAATATCCGTTGATAGCTGATCACATAAGGGAAGCAATCGATGCTATTTACTCT